>CAZSYV010000039.1:0-23065 GCA_964610955.1 uncultured Klebsiella sp.
GATGGTAGTGTGGGGTCTCCCCATGTGAGAGTAGGTCATCGCCAGGCACCCATCCCCACAGGCCCAGTCATTCAGCAATGACTGGGCCTGTGACTTTGGGGGGAACAGTGCGCATGCGTAACCCGTCCAAACCACGACGTACTTTGATCGGTGAGCCGTTGGCCTAATCTCCTCGGGCACCCCGGGTTCTGCAATTTTTCTCCGTAGATCCGCCTTCAGCTCTGGCATCACGCTCCGCCATTCACTAAGATCGGCGTATCGCCGCCGCCCGGGCGGCCCGTCATGACAGACATTCCCGATGAGCATTCAGGCATCTGCCGCCAGCACTTTCGCCACGCGCCACCTGCGCGGGCTGTTGCTCGTCCTGCTGCTGCCCTGAGGGGCAGCATATCCTTCGCACGCACAATTCGAGCAATACCCGCATTCATCAGGATGGCCGCAGCGACTGCGGTCGTCGGACCATGAGGATCAGTCATGAGCAAGGACCGTTTGATCATTTTCGATACCACGATGCGCGATGGCGAACAGAGCCCGGGCGCGTCGATGACCCGTGACGAGAAAATCCGCATTGCACGAGCGCTGGAGCGACTGAAGGTCGACGTGATCGAGGCCGGCTTCGCGATCGCCAGCCCGGGCGACTTCGAGGCGGTCAAGGCGGTTGCCGAGGTGGTGAAGGAGTGCACCGTGGCGAGCCTTGCACGCGCCGCGGCGCGTGACATCGAACAGGCGGCGGCAGCGCTGGTGAACGCCGTGCGCCCGCGGATCCACACCTTCATTGCCACCTCGCCGATTCACATGCAGTACAAGCTGCACATGACGCCGGAACAGGTGCTCGATCAGGCGGTGCGCTCGGTTCGCCAGGCACGCAACCATACCGACGATGTCGAATTTTCCTGCGAGGATGCCAGCCGTTCCGAATTCGACTTCCTGTGCCGCATCCTGGAAGCGGTGATTGCCGCCGGAGCAACCACGGTGAACCTGCCCGATACCGTCGGCTACGGCGAGCCGGGTCAGTACGGCGAGTTCATCGGCCGCCTCATCCGCACCGTACCGAACGCCGACAAGGCGGTGTTCTCGGTGCACTGCCACAACGACCTCGGCCTTGCGGTGGCTAACTCCCTGTCGGCGGTGATGCACGGCGCCCGCCAGGTCGAGTGCACCATCAACGGTCTCGGTGAGCGTGCCGGCAACGCCTCACTGGAGGAGATCGTGATGGCAGTGCGCACGCGTGCCGACATCTTTCCGGTCGAGACGCGCATCGCGACCGAGGAGATCGTGCCGACATCGCGGCTGGTGTCGTCGATCACGGGTTTTCCCGTGCAGCCGAACAAGGCAATCGTCGGTGCCAATGCCTTCGCACACGAGGCCGGCATCCACCAGGATGGCGTGCTGAAGCACCGCGAAACCTACGAGATCATGCGTGCCCAGGACGTCGGCTGGAGTGCCAACCGCCTGGTGCTCGGCAAGCACTCGGGGCGCGCAGCGGTGCGTGCACGCTTCGAAGAACTTGGTATCAGTTTCGAATCGGCCGATGAACTCGAACGTGCGTTCCACCGCTTCAAGGAACTCGCCGACAAGAAGCACGAGATCTTCGACGAGGATCTGCAGTCGATTGCCACCAATGTCAGCATCGAGGACCCCACCGAGCGCTACCAGCTCTCTGCACTCGAGGCAGTCTCGCATACCGGTGAGAAGCCGCGGGCACGCATCACACTGACGGTCGATGGCAGTGAGCGCAGCAGCGCCGCCGAGGGTGATGGGCCGGTCGATGCCGTGTTCAAGGCAATCGAGAACGAAGTGCACAGCGGCACCCGCCTCCTGCTGTTCTCGATCAATGCGATCACCACCGGTACCGATTCACAGGCCGAGGTGTTGGTGCGGCTCGAGCGTGATGGGCGAATCGTCAATGGAGCAGGTGCCGACACCGACATCATCGTCGCCTCCGCAAAGGCGTACCTGAACGCACTGAACGTGATGGCTGGCGCCGTGCGGGCTCACCCGCAGATCGGCGGTGTCTGAGGCGACAAGGTACTCCCACGTGGACGAGGCACTGCGCCTGGCCTATCTCGCCGCGATGGAAATCCCGGTGTGGGTGCTGCGCGGTGCCACGGAAACGGAAGAGCTGCCGGAGTTCTCCGAAAAGAGCGTCGGCGGGATGTCGACGCTCACCCAACCATTGGGGCACCCCGCAGAAAGCGCTCCCCGACGACTGTTCGACGAGTTGCTGGGCGTCAGCGCCCCGCAGGCACCCGCCGCACGACGCGCAGCCGCTGGTGTGACGAGCTCTGGGGAAGCGTCTGCCGCCAGGAGCGGATCCGTTGCCGATGGACGGATTCCCGCCCTGCTGCTGGTGAGCGCAGGGCAGTACCTGATCATCACCGAAACGGGGGATGAGGGGCGCGATCGGCGTGCTGCAACACTGGCAAGTGCCATGGCGTTCGCGCTCGGTGGCGAACACCCCGCAGCCAGCATGCTGCGCTTCGATCCTGAAGGCAGTGCCATGCTTGGCCGGGATGCAGCACGCGATATGCTGCTCGGGCGTCTGGCGAGGCTTGCGGAATCGCCTGGCTATCGACGAGTGATCGTGCTCGGTCCGGTCGCAGCGCATGCGCTGCTCGGCTGGAACGAGGCTGCGTATGCGCAGCGGACGCGGACACCCCAGCGGCTCGCCGGGCTGGACGCGGACCTGCTGGTCACGCTGGCAGCGGATGTCCTGCTGGACGATCCTGCAGCGAAGGCCGAGGCATGGCGTGAGCTGTGGGCGGCGCATGGTGAATGAAACGAGTGGTTTGCGCCGGGCAGGCGCCGCCGATGCGCTGGCGATTGCCGCACTCGATGCGCGCGTGAATGCCTCGCCATGGAGTGCCGATACCGTGCAGCAGACACTGACGCGTGGAACGGGCTTCGTGTGCCGCGCATCGACGGGTGCGCTGCTCGGCTTCGTGCTGTCTGTCGTGGCGAGTGACGAGTGCGAGATCCTCGATATCGCCGTCGATCCGGCGCACCGACGTGCCGGGCACGCCCGTGCGTTGTTGCAGTCAGCGCTTGCGGCCGCGGCTGCGGACGGAGCGGTCCGCTGCTTTCTCGAGGTGCGTGAATCGAATGCTCCGGCGCAGGCTTTGTACCGCAGCGCCGGTTTTGCTGTGATTGGCCGTCGCAGGGCTTACTACCGCACCCTGACGGGGCGTGAGGATGCGCTTCTGATGTGCCGAGACATCGTTCTTGGGAGGGAATCATGCCGATCGTGAGTACCGAATCGTGGTCGTTGGAGCTGCCCGATGAGTGGAGTGCCGAACACGATGATGAGGTGGTGGTGATCGAAGATGAGGACGGCGTGAGCTGCCTCGAGGTCTCCGCGCTGGTGCTCGATGAAGGGGAGGTTGCCGAAGAGGACCTGGAGGAGTTCAGCCGCGATCTGCTCGAGGCCGGAGTCACGGCGCAGGCCGTACGCATCGGCAGCTGGCAGGGGCGGCTGTTCGAGCACGACGACGCAGAGGGGCACTGGCGGGAGTGGTTCCTGCGCCAGGGCGCACACTTTGTCTATGCGGGCTACCACTGCCTGCCCGAGCACTCCGGGATGGACGATGCGGCGGTAGCCGAGATCCTTGCGACGCTCGAGCCACGCTGAGAGCGGCTCATGCCCACGCTGAAACAATAATGATGAAGGCGTGTGTCGCTACGCTTCACGCCGTCGGAACACCAGACGTTCCGCTGTCGAGGCGTCGGGAGAGAAGGCGTAGCCCTCACTGGCGAACTCCTGCAGACGTTCGACGCTGTCGATACGATTGCGGATGATGAAGCGGCTCATCAGGCCGCGGGCGCGCTTGGCGAAGAAACTGATGATCTTGTAGTGCCCGCCTTTCCAGTCCTCGAACGCGACGCCGACGGTGCGTCCTGCCACCTTTTTCGGCTGCACGGCCCTGAAGTATTCGTCGGAAGCCAGGTTGAGCAGGACGGCTTCGCGCCCGCCCTGCGCTTCACCGGCGAGCAGGCGGTTCAGCTCTTCGGTGATGGTTTCGCCCCAGAACGCGTACAGGTTCCTGCCACGGGGGTTTTCCAGCCGGGTGCCCATTTCGAGCCGGTAGGGCTGGATCAGGTCGAGCGGGCGCAGTACGCCGTACAGACCGGAGAGAATGCGCAGACGCTCCTGTGCCCAGCCGAGCTCATTTTCCGTCAGGCTGGCCGCGTCCAGTCCTTCGTAGACATCGCCGTTGAAGGCGAGCACCGCCTGGCGGGCATTGTTCGTGCTGAACGGCCGTGACCACTGGGCGTAACGCGCGACGTTGAGTTCGGTGAGCGTATCCGAGAGCGACATCAACCTGGCGACCTGCGCGGGCGGGAGCTCACGCAGGATATCGATCAGCTCTGCCGAGCGGTCGAGAAAGTCGGGCTGACTGTACCTTTGAGTGTTGACTGGGGTCTCGTAGTCGAGGGCTTTTGCCGGGGAAATGACGATGATCATCAGGTCTGCTCCCGTTGCGGCACGGTGGGAGCGCCCTTCCCTGTATCGGCGTCGACGACGGTCTCGGCCCGGCGCAGGAAAGCAGGCGCCACGTTCCACTGCTCTCCGCTGTCGGTGATCACGGTCACGGTTTTCCTGTTGTAACGGGTGAGCATGCCGACCTTGGTTTCCTTTCCCGTCGGGTTGAATGCCACCCGGTCGCCAATGCTGAATTCGAGCATCTGCTGGTGCATTTTCATCTGCTGCAGGAAACGCAGACGGGCGACGACCCTGTTGTTCAGGTCGACCAGTTCCGCCTCGGTCAGGCGATCGATGTCGATATCCATTCAGGTCTCCGGGAAAGCAGGCGTGGCGCGTCTGATCGGGAGCAATCGTGTCCAGGATCAGGTGCTGAGTACCGGGAGTCTACAAAGAGAATGGCATCAGCGGTACGCAACGGGATGGTCCGGCGGCACCGAACAGGTCTTTTCCGGATACTCACACAGATCGGCAATCACGCACTCATGGCACTTCGGGTTACGTGCAACGCAGATGTAGCGTCCGTGCAGGATGAGCCAGTGGTGGGCGTTGAGCAGGTATTCGCGTGGCGTGGTCTTCAGCAGCTTCTCCTCGACGGCGCGCACGGTCTTGCCGGGTGCGATGCGGGTGCGGTTGGCCACGCGAAAGACGTGCGTGTCCACGGCCAGCGTCGGTTCGCCGAAGGCGACGTTCAGGATCACGTTCGCCGTCTTGCGCCCGACGCCGGGCAGCGCCTGCAGTGCTTCGCGCTCGGCGGGTACCTGGCCGTCGTGGCGTTCGAGCAGGATGACGCAGGTGGCGATGATGTTGCGGGCCTTGGCGTTGAACAGCCCGATATGGCGGATGTAGGTCTTCAGCTTCTCCTCGCCGAGCGCGAGGATCGCCTGCGGCGTGTTGGCCACCGCGTAGAGCTGGCGGGTTGCCCGGTTCACGCTGACGTCGGTTGCCTGTGCGGACAGGATCACGGCGACCAGCAGCTCGAAGGGCGTGCGGTATTCGAGTTCGCTGCGCGGTGCGGGCATCGCCTGCTGCAGCCGGCGGAAGATCTCGTGGCGTTTGGCGGCGTTCATCCGATCTGGCCGGTCACGCGTACGCGCTTGCTGCCCGGGACGGTGACGGGTGCAGCGTTGCGGGCACGGCGCGCCTGCAGCCGGGCGTCGATGCCGTTCTTTGCCGCGATCAGGAAGCCGGTGAAGATGAATGCACCCGGTGGCAGGATCGCCAGCAGGAAGTGCCTGTAGCTGCCGAAGGGGCGGATTTCCCAGCCAGCGGCTGCCGGACCGAACAGCAGGTCCATGCCGCTGAACAGCGTGCCGTTGCCGAACAGTTCGCGCAGGCCGCCAAGCACGATCAGGGTGGCGGCAAAGCCGGCGCCCATCACCATGCCCTCGAAGGCGGAGATCGCCACCGGATTGCGGCTGGCGAAGGCCTCGGCGCGCCCCAGCACGATGCAGTTGGTGGTGATCAGCGGCAGGAAGATGCCGAGCACCTCGAACATGCCGTAGGCGAACGCCTGCATCAGCAGCTCCACCACCGTGACCGAAGAGGCGATGATGAGCACGAATACCGGCAGCCGGATGGTGTTCGGGACCACGTGGCGCACGGTTGCAACCAGCGTGCTGGAAGCGGTCAGCACCGCGATCGTCGCCAGCCCCATGCCGAGTGCGTTGACCACCGAGCCGCTGACGGCAAGCAGCGGGCAGAGGCCGAGCAGCTGCACCAGAACGCCGTTGTTGCTCCACAGTCCGTCGCGCAGTACTTCCGCGTAGCGACTCTTATCCATGCTCGTCGTTTCTCGTCGCCTGTGGCGAAGTCAGCGTTTCCCGGTTGGCCTGGTAATACTCCAGCGCCCGTCGCACGGCGGCGACGACCGCCCGTGGCGTCACGGTGGCGCCGGTGAACTGGTCGAATTCGCCGCCATCCTTCTTTACCGCCCAGCGCTCGGGTAGCGGATCGCTGAGCGAGCGGCCGCGAAAGCTTTCGATCCAGTCCGACTTGCGCCGTTCGACGTGATCACCGAGCCCCGGCGTTTCCCGGTGCGCCACGGCACGCACGCCGGCAATCGAGCCGTCGGCGTTGATCGCCGCGATCAGGTCGATTGCGCCGCTGTAACCGTCCGGGGCGGTGAACGGCAGGATCACGGCCTCGACCCTGCCGTCGCGGCGGGCGATCAGTGCGTTGCGCGCCGTGTGCAGTCCGAGCAGCTTGCGGTCATCGATGCTGACCACATCGTCCAGCAGGACGTTGTCGTAGCGCGAGCGGGGCAGGATTTCCTCGTAGGCACGGGCTTCCGCGGTCCGTCGCGCCGTTGCGATCGAGTCGCGCGTGAGCCGTTCCGTCCCCCCCAGGATCAGCGCAAACACCAGCGCGAAGGCGGTCAGGATGGTGGCGTTGCGTGCAATCGCGCGCTTCATCATGCCGCCTTGCTCCGTTTGCCCCGTCCGTAGCTGCGCGGCTGCACCAGGTGGTCGATCATCGGCGAGGCGAAGTTCATCAGCAGCACGGCAAAGGCGACGGCGTCGGGGTAGGTGCCCCAGTGGCGGATCAGGTAGACCAGTACGCCGACCAGTATGCCGCCGATCAGGCGCCCGCGCGTGCTTGCCGGCGCGGTGACCGGGTCGGTGGCGATGAAGAAGGCGCCGAGCATGGTGGCACCGCTGAACAGGTTGAACAGTGGTGAACCGCCGCTGGCGGCGCTGCCGCCGTCGTAGAACAGGGCCGACATCACGAACAGCGCGCCAAGCATGCCGAGCGGTGCGTGCCAGCCGAACACGCGCCGCCACAGCAGGTAGATGCCGCCGGCCAGGAAGGCCAGGTTGACCCACTCCCAGCCGCGACCGCCGAAGTGGCCGAACTGGACGTTGTTGCGCCACAGCTCGCCGATCAGCAGCGAGCGGTTCTGGTGCAGCAGGTCGAGCGGAGTCGCCATGGTCAGGCTGTCGAGTCGTGCCGGATCGAGCAGGCCGAGTGCCGCCAGCAGCGCCTCGCCCGGCCCGGGCACGGCAACGCTGCCCGCACCGAGCGGTGCCATCCATCGCGTCATCTCGAGCGGGAAGGAGATCAGCAGCACCACGTAGCCGATCATGGCCGGGTTGAAGAGGTTGTGTCCCAGTCCGCCATAAAGGTGTTTGACGATCACGATGGCGATGGCGACGCCGAGTGCCACCAGCCACCACGGCGCGGCGGGCGGCAGCGCCACGGCAAGCAGCATGGCGGTGACCAGTGCGCTCGAGTCGTTGAGCGTACGCCGTACGGGGAGGCCGCGCAGCTGCAGCATTGCCGCCTCGCAACCGAGCGCGGTCGGCACCGCCCACAGCAGGTTCACCAGATTGCCCCAGCCGAAGAAGAACGTCAGGGCGAGCAGTCCCGGCAGGCAGGCGAAGAGTACGTCGCGCATCGTGCGCGCGGTGCTGGATGGGCCGTGCAGGTGTGGCGAACTGGGGCGTGGCAGCTTCATGGCTGTTCAGTTCTGCGCTGCCGTATCGAGGCCGAGTTCGGCGCGCAGCTGGTCGCGTCGCTGCAGCATCTCACGGCGGGTACGTTCCAGCACCTCGATGGTTGCCGCATCGTGCTCGGCGTGTGCTTCGGCCAGCTTCTCGGCGGAGCGCAGCAGTTTCTTCTCGGTGACGGCAAGACGGTTTTCCAGCATTTCACGCGTCGGGGCCGCCTTTGGCGCAGCAGCCTGTGGCGAGGTGACGCGCTCGATCGCCTGCGCACGGGCACGTTCGATCGCCGCACCGACGATGTCGCGCGTGGGTCCTGTCGTGTTGGCAAGCTTCCTTGCCTTGACGCGATCTATCGCCTCCATCACCTCGCGTGCGCGCCGCGCCGCCTCATCCTCCGCCGCCACGGTGGGGGCAAGCGGTTCATCGGGAGAGGCAATGGCTGGTGTGGCGGTGCTCTCGGGTATCGCGGCGGCCGGTTTGCGCGCCTTGCGTCGGGCTTCCTTCGCCTGCTCCTCGCGCCCGAGGCGTGCCTGACGCTGCTCGAAGCGCTGGCGTGCGTGTTCGGCCTTCTCGTGCTGTTTGCGGTTCTGGCGCAGCGTTGCCTTGGAGGCACGGAAGTACTGCACCAGCGGGATGCTCGATGGACACACCCAGGCGCAGGCGCCGCACTCGGTGCAGTCGAACAGCCGGTGCTTCTCCAGGTTTGCCTGGTCTTCGGAGCGCGAGTACCAGTAGAGCTGCTGCGGCAGCAGCGATACCGGACAGGCTTCCGCACACAGTCCGCAGCGGATGCACGGCTCCTCGTCGTCGCCGCTCGACAGCTCGCCGGCACTGGCGGCAAGCACGCAGTTCGTGGTCTTGATCACCGGCAGCGTGGCGCTGTTCAGCGCAAAGCCCATCATCGGCCCGCCCATCAGCAACCGTGACAGCCGTTCGCGACTGCAGCCAGCGGCATCGAGCAGCACCTGCATCGGCGTGCCGAGCAGGACCTCGAAGTTGCCCGGTTCGCTGACGGCGCCGCCGGTGACGGTGGTGATGCGCGAGATCAGCGGCTCTCCCCGCACGATGGCACGGTAGACCGCCGCCGCGGTGCCGACGTTCTGGCAGTACATGCCGATGTCGCTGGGCAGTCCGCCGGCGGGGACCTCCTCGCCGGTGAGGATCTGGATCAGTTGCCTTTCACCGCCCGAGGGGTATTTCGACGGGATCACCACCACTTCCTGGCTGGCGACGGCCGCAGCACGCATGGCGGCGATTGCCCGCGGCTTGTCGTCCTCGATCGCAATCAGGGTTTCACGGACATCGAGCAGCCTGGCGATGATGCGTGCGCCTTCGATGATTTCGGCGGCACGCTCGATCATCAGGCTCTCGTCGGCCGTGATGTAGGGCTCGCACTCGGCGCCGTTGATGATCAGCGTGTGGACGCGCCGTTGCGGGCCCGGTACCAGTTTTGCCGCGCTCGGGAAGCCGGCACCACCCAGGCCGACGATGCCGGCGTCACGGATCGCATCGAGCAGCTCCTCGCTGGAGCGCCCTTCCCATGCGGGAGGCATGCTGCGCTCGATCCAGCGCTCGGTGCCGTCGGGACGCAGCACGACCGCCATGGCGTCCATGCCCGAAGGGTGCGGAAAGGGACGCATGCCGATGGCGATGATCTCGCCCGAAGTCGGTGCATGCAGCGCGGCACTGATCGCCGTCGTGGCCCGGGCGATCATCTGCCCCTTCAGTACGCGCTCCCCGAGTGCGACGATCGGCTCGGACTCCGCCCCGATGTGCTGCGCCAGCGGCAGCACCAGTTCCCCGGCAAGCGGTGCCCGGCGAATTCCCTGCGTGAGCGAGCGCGCCTTGTTCGCTGGCGGGTGGATGCCGCCGTGGATGTCGTGCAGCCGTCTCATGCGCCATGCTCCGGGCGCGGTGTGTCGGTAGCGATGACCTGCATCCTGGTCGGCTGCAGTGCAACTGTCGACTCGCGTTGCGGCAACTCCCAGCGCCAGGTCTGCGTCGTGGTCGGTACCGGAATCATTTCGATGCAGTCGACCGGGCAGGGTTCCACGCAGAGGTCGCACCCCGTGCACTCGCTCGAAATCACCGTGTGCATCTGCTTTGCGGCGCCGAGGATCGCATCGACCGGGCAGGCCTGGATGCACTTGGTGCAGCCGATGCATGCGTCCTCGTGAATGAAGGCGACCATCGGCGGTTTTTCGGTGCCGTGCTCCGCATCGAGCGCGGGAGCCTCGACGTTGAGCAGGGTGGCCAGTGCGTTGATCGTCGTCTGGCCACCCGGCGGGCACTTGTTGATGACGTCTCCGGCGGCAATCGCCTCGGCGTACGCGCGGCAGCCCGGGTAGCCACACTGTCCGCACTGCGTCTGCGGCAGCTTGTCGAGGATCTGTTCGACGATCGGGTCCTCGTCGACTGCAAAGCGCTCGCTGGCAAAGCCGAGCAGCGCACCGAACACGACCGCGAGCAGCGCCAGCGCCACGAGTGCGGCGAGCACCGGATGCTGGACGAGCAGTTCGATCATCGGGTCACACCAGCCCTGCGAAGCCCATGAACGCAAGCGACACCAGTCCGGCCGTCACCATGCCGATTGCTGCGCCGCGAAACGGCTGTGGCACATCGGCAGCTGCAATGCGCTCGCGCATCGCGGCAAACAGCACGAGCACCAGCGCGAAGCCAAGGCCTGCACCGAACCCGTAGAGCACGGAGTGCAGGAAATCGTGCTCGCGATTGACGTTGAGCAGCGCCACGCCGAGCACGGCGCAGTTCACCGTGATCAGCGGCAGGAACACGCCGAGCACACGGTGCAGCAGCGGGCTCGCCTTGCGCACGAACATCTCGGTGAACTGCACGACGGCGGCGATGACCAGGATGAACGCGATGGTCTGCAGGTACTGCAGGCCAAGGGGTTCCAGCACGAAGTGGAACACGATGTGCGTGGCGGCCGATGTGAGCGTGAGCACGAACGCCGTGGCCAGCGCCATGCCCAGTGCCGACTCGAGCCGCGTCGAGACGCCCATGAACGGACACAGTCCCAGAAACTGTACCAGGACAACGTTGTTGACCAGGACGATGGCGATCAGGAACAGCGTCAGGTCGGCGATCACGTCACCGCAGCCCTCATTTGACCTGCATGCCGGGCTCGGCTCCCGCGTCCGGCGCCAGCAGGAAAATATCACTGCCGCCAGGCCCTGCGGCGAGCACCATGCCTTCGGAGACACCGAATCGCATCTTGCGCGGCTCGAGGTTGGCAACCATGACGGTCAGGCGTCCGACGAGCTGCTCCGGCGCGTAGGCAGACTTGATCCCGGCGAATACCCGGCGTTGTTCGCTGCCGATGTCGAGCGTCAGGGCGAGCAGCTTGTCTGCTCCTTCCACGGGTTGCGCTGCCACGATGCGCGCCACGCGCAGGTCGATTTTTGCGAAATCCTCGAAGCCGATCGTCGCAGCGAGCGGTGTCGGTGCTGCAGCGCTCGGGGGCGCCTGGGTGGGCGCTGCGGCGTCCGTGTGCGCCCTGCTGGCTTCGACCATCGCAGCGATGTGCTCCGGGTCGATGCGCGCGAGCAGTGGCGTGAACGCGTCGATCGTGTGGCCTTCCAGTGATTCGTGCAGGGCAAGCCAGTCGAGTCGGCAGCGCAGGAATGTGGCGGCACGCTCGGTCAGCCGGGGCAGTACGGGTGCAAGGTAGATTGCCAGGATGCGAAACAGCTCGATGCCCGCCGAGCACACGGCCTGCACGCGCGGCAGCTGGCCGGGGTCCTTGGCCAGTGCCCAGGGCTTTTCCTGATCGATGTACTGGTTTGCACGGTCGGCAAGCGCCATGATCTGGCGCATCGCCCTGCCGTATTCCCGTGCCTCGTAGCACGCAGCGATCGCCTCGCCGGCGGCAATGCAGTCGGCGCGAAGCGCCCCCGCCGCATCGCCCGGGGCGAGGGTGCCGGCGAAGTGCCTGTTCAGGAAGCCGGCGCAGCGGCTGGCGATGTTCACGACCTTTCCCACCAGGTCCGAATTCACGCGCTGCACGAAGTCCTCGAGGTTGAGATCGATGTCCTCGAGTCCCGCCCCGAGCTTGGCGGCGATGTAGTAGCGGAAGTACTCGGGGTCGAGGTGATCGAGGTAGGTGCGCGCAAGGATGAAGGTGCCGCGCGACTTCGACATCTTCTGCCCGTTGACGGTCAGAAAGCCGTGGCAGAACACGCCATCTGGCGTACGGAAGCCCGCGCCGTGCAGCATCGCCGGCCAGAACAGCGTGTGGAAGTAGGCGATGTCCTTGCCGATGAAGTGATACAGCTCGGTGTCTGCGCCCGGTGCCCAGTAGGCGTCGAAATCAAGCCCTTCACGGCTGCAGTAGTCCTGGAAGCTCGCCATGTAGCCGATCGGCGCATCGACCCAGACATAGAAGTACTTGCCGGACTCGCCGGGGATCTCGAAGCCGAAGTACGGTGCATCGCGCGAGATGTCCCAGTCACGCAGACCCTCGGCAAACCATTCCCGCAGCTTGTTGGCCACCTCCGGTTGCACGCGTTCGCCCGAGGTCCACTCGTGCAGCATCGGCTCGAAATCGCCGAGGCGGAAAAAGAAGTGTTCGGACTTGCGCCGCACCGGGGTTGCACCCGACACTACCGACACGGGGTTGCGCAGCTCGAGCGGTGTGTAGGTGGCACTGCAGGCTTCGCACGAGTCACCGTACTGATCCGGCGCGCCACAGCGCGGACATTCCCCCTTGATGTAGCGATCGGGCAGGAACATGCCGCGCTCGGGGTCGTAGGCCTGCTCGATCGCACGCCGTGCGATGTGTCCACCGGCGACGAGACGCGAATAGATCAGTTCGGAGAAATAACGGTTTTCAGGAGAATGCGTGGTGTGGAAGTTGGCCGTGTCGATCAGGAATCCGGCCGAGTCGGCGCGGTGGCTGGCCTGGACGCCTTCGATCAGCTCCTCGGGCGTCACACCTTCCTGTGCGGCACGCAGCATCACGGGCGTGCCGTGAGCGTCGCTTGCACACACATAGAGGCAATCGTTGCCGCGCAGGCGCTGGAAGCGCGCCCAGATGTCGGTCTGGATCTGCTCGATGATGTGTCCCAGATGCAGCGGACCGTTTGCGTACGGCAGTGCGCTGGTGACAAGGATGCGGCGTCTGGCTGGCATGATGGCTGTGGTCCGGGGCAGGAGGCGTCACGAGGGGCGCACAATAATAGCGGCATTGACAATGCATTTCATCGGCGAAAGTGCCGGGTGATGTTCGTGGTGCTTTCCACCGTGACTGCTACCTCATAAGATGCACGCGTTTTATTTCAATTGACGGAGGATGCGTGATGGCTGATATCGATCTCCAGGCAGTGCGCCAGGCGCTGAGTGTCGCTCGGGTCGCGGGCATCGATGCGCTGCTGGCCGAGTGGGCCGAGGTGGCGGCGATCGATCAGCGTGACGGCGTCGTGACGCTGAAGATGGTGCTGGCGATACCCGCTGCCGGGCTGTGCGAGGCGCTGGTGGCCGAGGTCGGGCGCGTGCTCACGCCGCTTGCCGGTGGCGCCAGGATCCGTGTCGAGTTCGAGACGCGCATCAAGGCTGCACCTCGGCGCGTGCAGGGCCAGGGGCTCGATGGCGTGCGCAACGTGATCGCCGTCGCCTCGGGCAAGGGCGGCGTGGGCAAATCGACGACTGCGGTGAACCTGGCTCTGGCGCTCTCGCTCGAAGGGGCCAATGTCGGCCTGCTCGATGCCGATGTCTATGGCCCGAGCCAGCAGATCATGCTCGGCATACCGGATGACCGGCGCCCCGAGGGACGCGATGAGCGCTTCCTGGTGCCGATCGAGGCGCACGGACTGCAGACGATGTCGATGGGCTACCTGGTGACCGAGAAGACCGCCATGGTCTGGCGCGGGCCGATGGCGAGCAGTGCGCTGCAGCAGATGCTCACGCAGACGCTGTGGCGCGACCTCGACTACCTCATCGTCGACATGCCCCCCGGTACCGGCGACATCCAGCTCACGCTGGCGCAGAAGGTGCCGGTGAGTGGTGCGGTGATCGTCACCACGCCGCAGGACATCGCGCTGCTCGACTGTCGCAAGGGCATCGAGATGTTCTCCAAGGTGGACGTTCCCGTGCTGGGTGTGGTGGAGAACATGGCGGTCCACGTGTGCAGCCAGTGCGGTCATGCCGAGCACCTGTTCGGTGCCGGTGGTGGCGAGCGCATCGCGCGCGAATATGGCGTGCCGCTGCTTGGCGCCCTGCCGCTCGACATTCATATTCGTGAGCAGGCCGATGGGGGCAACCCGACCGTGGTTGCCGACCCCGATGGGCCGCTGTCGCAGCTCTATCGCGACTGCGCGCGCCGCATGGCGTTCACGCTGAACCGGCGCATCGGCACCAGTGTGAGTGCCGGGCCGGCAATCCAGATAAGCAACGACTGAGGCAATCGGGGGAGCGATGACGATCAAGTCGGACAGGTGGATACGCCGCATGGCGCGCGAGCATGGGATGATCGAGCCCTTCGAGCCCGAGCAGGTGCGCGAAGGGCCTGCGGGCAAGCTGATTTCCTACGGCACCTCGAGCTATGGCTATGACGTGCGCTGCTCCGACGAGTTCAAGATCTTCACCAACGTGCACTCGGCGACGGTGGACCCGAAGAACTTCGATACACGCAGCTTCGTCGACGTGAAGGGCGAGAGCTGCGTGATTCCTCCCAACTCCTTCGCGCTGGCGCGTACCGTCGAGTATTTCCGTATCCCGCGCAGCGTGCTGACGATCTGCCTCGGCAAGTCGACCTACGCACGCTGCGGCATCATCGTCAATGTCACGCCGCTCGAACCCGAATGGGAGGGGCATGTGACACTGGAGTTCTCGAACACCACCAGCCTGCCGGCGAAGATCTACGCACACGAGGGCGTGGCGCAGATGCTGTTCTTCGAAAGCGATGAGGTCTGCGAGACCTCGTACCGTGACCGGGGCGGCAAGTACCAGGGGCAGACCGGCGTTACGCTGCCGCGTGCCTGAGCGTGCCGCCGTGCCTCAGGCGGGTGACGGCTGTGATGCGAGCAGTTCCATGTCGCGGCAGCGGCGCTCCCATCCCGAGAGCCATTCGGCGAGCTGCGGGATCGGCATTGGCTGGCCGATGAAGTAGCCCTGGGCGAGTTCACAGCCGTTCGCGCGCAGGAAGTTCCAGTCGTCGATGTCCTCGACGCCCTCGGCGACACTGCGCATGCCGAGCTTCTTCGCGATGTCGAGGCTTGCCTCGCAGATCACCGCCATCTGGCTGTCGTGGCTCGCGCCATGCACGAAGCTGCGATCGATCTTCAGCTCGTTGAATGGCAGTACGCGCAACTGGGCAAGCGAGGAGTGACCGGTACCGAAGTCGTCGATCGACAGGTTGATCTGCTTCAGGCGCAGCCGGGCAAGAATGTCGAGTGAGGCACGCAGATCGGTCATCAGGCGGCTTTCCGTGATTTCCAGCAGCAGGCTGGAAGGCGGTATGCCGGTCTCCCGGGCAATGGCAACGACGAAATCGGGAAACTGCAGATCGTTCAGTGTCTGCATCGAGATGTTGATCGCAACGTGCATCTTGAAGCCGGTGTCGAACCAGGGGCGCGCCTGCTGCAGCGCATCGCGCAGCACGAGGCGCGTGATGTCGTCGATCAGCCCGTGCTCTTCCGCCACACCGATGAATCGATCGGGGAACACCAGTCCGTCGACCGGGTGTTGCCACCTCACCAGGATCTCCACCCCGGCGAGCTCACCGGTCGACAGGCTCACCTGGGGCTGGCAGTGGCAGACCAGCTGATTGTCGAGCACGGCCTGCAGGACTTCCTGCTGCGAGTAGGGCCTGCCGCGACCGCCGGATCCAGAGCTGGGTGACCCGGTGTGTGACGCCAGTATTCGAGCAAGGCGCAGCGGATCGACCGGTTTCTCGAGCTGTCCCAGCACGCGCAGCCCGTGCGCGCGGGCCAGTTGTTCGGCCGCCTTGAGGATGCTGCGGTCTTCGCCGCTCACCAGGATCAGTTCACCGTCGTAGCGGCTCTCCTTCAGGGCACGCAGCAGCTCGACGCCGTCCATTCCAGGCATCTGCAGGTCGCTCAGGATGATGTCGAAGCGCGCGCCCTCGTTGATCATCGTCAGTGCCCCGACGGCGCAGGAGGCGAGCGCCACGTCGGCATGGCCCAGGCTGGCCATCTGGCGCTGCAGCAGTTTCAGGGCAAAGGCATCATCATCGATCAGCAGAACCTTCATGTCTTTTTATCCGTCTTGGACAACAACCGGGTCAAATCCCTCTCAATCATGGCGAATAGTGCCTCGAACCGAGCCATGCAGCTTACTACGGCCTGCCGATCGTTGCGTCTGCAGGTGTTTTCGAGCTCTGCGCACAGATCGCCCAGTGCCAGTGCCCCCACCGAGCGTGACGAGGACTTGAGCCGGTGGGCAATGGCGGCGATCTGGGCGTGGTCTCCTGATGCGCTGGCTGCGCGCAGCCCGAGTGCCGCCTCGCCAGCACTCAGCGCGTAGTCTGCCAGCAGGGTACGGGTGACCTCCGGATCGTTGCCGGCCAACCCCTGCAGCACGCTCACATCGACTGCGCGGGTCCCGGTCGTGACGGATGCTCCTCCCGTGCCAGAGGGCATCCAGGCTTCCAGCACCTCGCGCAGGCGGGCAAGGGTCACCGGCTTGGTCAGGCAGGCGTCCATGCCCGCCTTGCGGGTGCGCTCCGTTTCATCGCGCAGCGCGTTGGCGGTGAGTGCAATGATCGGCAGGCGCTGCCCGGCCTCCTCCTGGCGGCGGATCTCGGTGGTCAGCCGGTAGCCGTCCATCACCGGCATGTTCAGGTCGGTGAACAGGATGCCGAAACCACCGTTGCGCCACAGTGCCAGCGCCCTGGCACCATCTCCAGCAACCTCTGCCGCATGGCCAAGCAGTGCCAGCTGCTGCAGGATGACTTTCTGGTTCACGCTGTCGTCCTCGGCGATGAGGATCAGGCGGTTCTCGGCGCGTGCCTGCGCTACGGAAGGAGGAACTGGCGTGGGGGTGTCTACAGGTGCATCGACGTTCCCCTCGTGGGCAGACTCTGCGCTCGCGCGTCCTGCAGCGATCGCGACCGCGTGCAGGAACGCCTGGCGGCGCAGCACGTCGGCATCGATCGACACGCAACCCGAGGCAGCGTTCACGCGGGCATGCCGACGACGCCCGCTGCCAATGCACACGCGCTTCAGCTGCATGGCTGGCATACCGCGTTGGCAGTCGCTCTCGGAGCTGATGAGAACGCCGGGCGTCGACGCATGGTGCAGCAACTCGGCGCCGTTGCTGCAGCGCTGCACCGTGGCGCCGGCATGACTCAGGTAGCTGCCGAGCGCCTCGGTGTCCAGGTCCGGACCCTCGAGCACAACGCAGACGAGGCCGGACAGATCGGGTTGCTCATCGGCGGGCTGATCGAGCGCCGGTGTGAAGGGGATCGTGACGGTGAACGTGCTGCCTTCACCGGGGGTACTGCTGACCTCGATCGTGCCGCTCATCAGCGAAACCAGCCGCTGGCAGATCGTCAGGCCGAGGCCGGTGCCACCGAAGCGCCGTGTGGTCGATGCCTCACCCTGGACGAACGGTGTGAACAGTCGTGTCTGTGTTGCCGTGTCCATGCCGATGCCATTGTCCCGGATGGAGAAGGCGATGCGCAGCGGCTCGCGGCTCACGGCCGTCACGCGTACCGACACCTGGCCCCGGCGTGCCGGATTGCCACTCGAGAACTTGAGCGCGTTGCTGATCAGGTTGTAGAGCACCTGGCGCAGCCGTGTATCGTCCCCCAGCACCGCTGCCGGCAGGTCGGGGTCGATGAATGTGTGCAGCGCCACCCCACGGGTGCGTGCCGTGTTGAGCTTCGAGGCACACAGGCTCTCGACGAGCTCGGCAATGCTCAGGGGTGTCGTTTCGAGTTCGATGCGGTCGGCCTCGATTTTCGAGAAGTCGAGAATATCGTTGATCAGTGCCAGCAGTGTGGACGCCGAGGTGCGCATGGTTTGTGCGTGATCGCGTTGCCGCTCGCTGAGGCCACTGTGCTCGAGCAGCTCCAGCGTGCCGAGCAGGCCGTTCATCGGTGTGCGGATTTCGTGGCTCATGGTCGAAAGGAAGGTCGACTTGGCCTGGCTGGCCTGCTCGGCCTCGCGTTGCAGTCTGGCAAGCTCGGCGGTGCGCGCCCTGACCTCGGCGCGGGTAGCGGTCTCGCGCCCGGCCGAGGCGAGTGCCGCGAAGGACAGCAGCAGACCGGCCAGCACGCCGAGGAGGTGATAGACGAGCAGGCTCGAGTCGCGCCCGGGCGTGCCGCCCGGCGTGGTGGCACCCATTTCGACCCGCATCAGTCCGTTCGAGAGTGCGACGTCGCGGTGCCATGCGATCTGACTGCCGGCTGGCAGCGTGTCGAACACCGTCCCGATGGTCGAGCCCGGTGTCACGTCGGTAACGCGCACGGCAAAACCGTGGTTCGCTGCAGCCTGTGCCAGGGGGGTGAGCATCCGGTCGATGTCGTAGAGCGTGACGAGAAAGCCACGGAGCGCGGAGCGTCGTGCAGCTTCGGTTGCCGTCTGCGGTGCGAAATCGGGTGGAAAGATCGGACGAAAGACCAGCAGCGCGGGCTGGTTGGTGCTGCGCGAGCGCGGCACCACGAGCACGCCGGGGCGCCCCTGTTCGATGGCGGTATCCATGATCCGGCGCCGCGATGCCTCGGCGCCGGGATCGAAGCCGAGTATCACCCGGGCGGCGTCAGGTGCCGTGCTGTAGAGGACCGGAAAGTGATCGGCGTGCACGCGTGCCGGCACGACCCGATAGTCGGCATCGAACTCGGACACCTCGAAGTCCGGCGCACCGCCTGCGCGCGCCGCGGCGACGAAATCGGCCAGCGCCGACTCGGGGACGCGCGGCGCCCAGTTGATGCGAAGGATCTCGGGCCGGTTTGCCGCAAAGGTGGTGAAGCGGCTGAACTCTTCCTGGCCGATCGTCGATGCGGCAGTGAGCGCACGCATTGCACTGTTCAGCAGCTCGGATGTCACCTCGAGCGGCAGCAGACCGGTGCGGTAGATGTCGTTGTTGTAGATCTCGGCGAGCTCCTGCTTTCGGCTCGTCTCCAGGCGGTCGAGGAAGATATGTCCGCTGGCGAGCAGCACGACGGTGGTGATCAGCGTCAGCGCGAGACGCGATCCGCTGCCCGGCCACGGCTGCGGGTTGCCGGGCCATGCAAGCATTGCCAGTGGAGCAAAGAGCAGGACGCCGAAGGCATCATGAGCCCACAGACTGAGCCATGCCGAGACAGTCTCGAGTGGTGTTGCCAACGTCCCGGAGGCCAGCAGTTGCAGCGTGGTCGCCGTGGGTGCGAGCAGGCAGGCGAGCGGACCGCCGAGCAGCAGGAAGCGCAGGATGTCACGCTCGCGCGTCAGTGGTTCGGGAGCCTCGCAGAGCGGCCGCACCAGCCGTGCACCAAGGAGTGCCTGCAGTGTCGCTGCACTTGCACCAAACAGTGCCGGCAGCGGTGCGAGCGTCGTTCCGAACAACAGAAAAATGCTGCTCCCGATCCACACGCCCGGCCAGGCCCGCGTGCCGTTCTTGATGAGGATCACCAGCAGCAGGCCGCATACGGGCCACAGTGGTGAGCTCCGCACGGTCGGGGTCTGCAGGAGCTTGCCGGCGCAGGCGATCAGAAAGCATGCGGTGGCGATCAGAACGATGGTGCCGACAGGTCTGCCGGGTGTCGACTCGTGCGTGCCCTGAGAGGCCGTGCTGTGGACGGATTCGTTCAATGTCGTACTCGATGCGGCTGAGCTCGGTACCTGTCGGCGGGTGGGCAGATGCCTCGTGGACTGCCGCGCGGAATAATCGTTGCGCAAAAAATTGTACCGCAATGTACCGCAACAGTTCGATGAGGCCGCCTGCGGCGACGGCACAGGCCGCCGTCGTCTTGTATCGAGTCTAGTCGACGACGGGGCCGGGTGGGTGTGAAGCGGATTGCGTACGGGGCTCAGTAGCGGTAGGCGGACTCGCCGTGCGAGCTGATGTCCAGGCCGTCGCGTTCCTGGTCTTCGGGGACGCGCAGACCATGCAGGCGATCGATGATCCGGTAGGCCGCAAGCGACACCACAGCGCTCCAGGCGAGGGTGATCAGCACGCTTCGGGTCTGTACCAGGAGCTGGCTGGCGATCGAAAAATCCGCCGCGCCGGTCCCGCCAAGTGCGGGTGCGGCAAACACGCCGGTGAGCACGGCGCCGATGATTCCGCCCAGACCGTGGATTCCGAAGACATCGAAGGCGTCATCGATACCAAGCCAGTGTTTCAGCCCGTTGACGCCCCACAGGCAGATGAGGCCGGCGAGAAGGCCGAGGACGATGGCAGCCATCGGGCCGATGAAGCCCGCCGCCGGGGTTACCGCCACCAGGCCGGCGATCGCGCCCGATGCGCCGCCGAGCATCGATGCCTTGCCTTTCGTGAGTGCCTCACCAAGCGACCACCCGAGCATGGCGCTCGAGCCGGCAAGCACCGTGTTGATGAATGCCAGAGCGGCGATGCCGTTGGCTGCACCCGCGGAGCCGGCGTTGAAGCCGAACCAGCCGACCCACAGCAGCGAGGCGCCGACCATGGTGAGTGTCAGGCTGTGCGGGGCGAAGGATTCCCTGCCGTAGCCGATGCGCGTGCCGAGCAGGCGGGCGCCGATCAGTGCAGCGACGCTCGCATTGATATGGACTACCGTGCCACCGGCGAAATCGAGTGCACCCTCGCGTGCAAGCAGACCGCCACCCCACACCATGTGCGCGAGCGGAATGTAGCTGAAGCTGAACCACAGCACGGCGAACAGCAGCACGGCGGAGAAGCGGATCCGCTCGGCGAGGGCGCCCACGATCAGCGCGACGGTGATTGCGGCGAAGGTGCCCTGAAAGGCGACGAACACATACTCGGGCACACCCGGCATCGCACCGAGCGTGTCGGGCGTGATGCCGGCCAGGAAGATCCGGTCGAGGCCGCCGTAGAAGTTTCCCTCGCCACTGAAACTCAGGCTGAAGCCGTAGATCGCCCACAGCACGCTGATCAGCGAGAAGACACTGAACACCTGCATCAGCACCGACAGCATGTTCTTGCTGCGCGCCAGGCCACCATAGAACAGTGCGAGGCCTGGAATCGTCATCAGGATGACCAGCAGGGTCGAGCTCAGCATCCAGGCGGTATTGCCGCTATCGAGCGCTGCGGCGGGGCCGCTGGCGAGCAGGCTCATCGTGAACAGGAGCGAAGCAGAGAGCGTGCGCATGATGGGAACTCCTCAGAGTGCGTTCGACCCGGTCTCACCGGTGCGGATACGGATGACCTGCTCGAGGGCGAAGACGAAGATCTTGCCGTCGCCGATCGTCCCGGTGTTCGCGGCCGCCGAGATCGCCTCGATCGCCTGATCGAGCAGCTCGGTGCGAAGGGCGATCTCGAGCTTCAGCTTGGGCAGGAAATCGATGACGTACTCGGCGCCGCGGTAGAGTTCGGTGTGACCCTTCTGACGGCCGAAACCCTTGACCTCGGTGACGGTGATGCCCTGCACGCCGACGGTGGCGAGTGCTTCGCGCACATCGTCGAGCTTGAACGGCTTGATGATCGCGACGAGCAGTTTCATGGTGGACTCCCTGGTGGTGTGCCGTGGTGAAGCTGTCGGATGTGTTCAGAACGTCGTGCCGATGCCGAGAACCACGCGTCCCTGGCCGGCGTCGTAGCCCTTGCCGTCGCTGGCTCGCACGAAGCAGTAGGTGTCGCCCTGGCTGCAGTCGGCGCTGGCGTTGGTGTTCGAGTAGCTCAGGCTCAGAGTCGCGAGACGCAGCTTCCGGCTGACACCGATGCGGTAGTCGGTGTAGGAAGCGTTGCGGTTGCCGCGGATCGTCTGGCGGCCAAGATGGCCGGTGATGCCCCAGCCGTGGCCGAGATCCCGGCCTGCGTTGAACTCCAGATAGGTCGATCCCCGTGTCTTGCCATCCGTGGTACCGGTCCGGGCGAGACCGAACAGCGCCGTGGTACTGCGCCAGTACGTAACGCTCAGCCACCGCCACGACACGGTGCCGTAGAGTTCGATGCTGTCCTGGCGAAGGGTGCCACCCGGGGTCTTGTCCGAGCCGGGGTAGTTGTAGCTCAGCACGCCGACGTCAAAGCCAATCACATCGTTTGCCGCCCACCGGTAGCCGCCGAGCACATCCAGCTCGACGTCTGCGCTTGCGCCGGATACACCGTCTTCGATCCAGCTGATCGTGCTTGCCGACACGCCGGTGTGAAAACCGCTGCGGTGGCTGTAGTCGATCCCGCCCTGGAGCGCCGGCCTGCCACGTGTCTGTGCGATACCACGGTAGATGTACTCGGAAACCAGTGAGATGTTTGTCGTGACGGTGTGGGTCGCACCGTCTGCCTCGGCGGCGAGAGCGCAGACGGGTGTTGCCAGCAGGCCGAAGGCGAGGATGGCGGGCTTCGTGCTCATAGGGCTCTCCGGGGTGAACGTGCAGACAAGATGTTTGCAATTACCCTAAAGCAGAAGTCATGCCAGAAGACGAAACATGCCTGTATTCAAGATGTTGGGTTGAGTTGACGAAGGTTCGCCCGGGGTGTCGGTGCGTGCCGGTGCACGTTATTGGGTTGTCCGGGACACTGCCGTGCACCAGTGATTGGCGCCGCTGGACACCGGGTGTCGTGTCGCGGTGATCAGTCGAGCGTCATGCCGTGCGCAGGCAGTCTGAGACCGTCGAGCTCGGCACCATCCGCGCTGAGGAGCAGGCGCCCCTCGGCAAACAGGCGTGCAACCAGGGGGTAGATCCGGTGCTCGCGCTCGAGCACGCGCGCTGCGAGGCTTGCCTCGTCATCGCCGGGCAGCACGGGTACGCGCACCTGCACGATCACCGGGCCGCCGTCGAGGTCGGTGTTCACGAAGTGCACGCTTGCGCCGTGTTCCGTGTCCCCTGCCTCGAGTGCACGCCGGTGCGTGTGCAGGCCGGGGTATTTGGGCAGCAGCGAAGGGTGGATGTTCAGCAGCCGCCCCGAATAGTGCTGCACGAAGCCGGGCGTCAGGATGCGCATGAACCCGGCGAGGATCACCAGGTCCGGCGTGTGGGCGTCGATGTGCTCACGCAGTGCGGCATCGAATGCCTCACGGCCTGCAAAG
>CAZSYV010000040.1:0-1577 GCA_964610955.1 uncultured Klebsiella sp.
GCCGAGATGGTGTTCATCGGCGGTGGTGCCGGCATGGCGCCGATGCGCTCGCACATCTTCGACCAGCTGAAGCGCCTGCACAGCGATCGCAAGATCTCCTTCTGGTACGGGGCGCGCAGCCTGCGCGAGATGTTCTACGTCGAGGACTTCGATGGCCTTGCCGCAGACAATCCGAACTTCAGCTGGCATGTCGCGCTGTCCGACCCTCAGCCCGAGGACAACTGGAGCGGGCTGAAGGGTTTCATCCACCAGGTGCTTTTCGACGAGTACCTGAAGAATCACCCGGCACCGGAGGACTGCGAGTACTACATGTGCGGACCGCCGATGATGAACGCTGCGGTGATCAAGATGCTGGAGGACCTCGGTGTCGAGCGTGACAACATCCTGCTGGATGACTTTGGCGGCTGATCGCGTCCCTCATCGCGGGCATCGCCTGCGGGCAGTCTGGCTGCTCGCCCTGGTCTTCATGCTGCAGGCCTGCACGCCTGGCCCCGAGGTGTGGCGTTTCAAGGGGCCCGTCATGGGCACCACCTTTCACGTGACCATCGTCTCGCCGCCTGCCACGCTGGAGCGCACTGCCGTGCAGAACGGCGTTGCTGCAGCGCTTGTCGAGGTGGACCGCGAGATGTCGACCTTCAAGGCCGATTCGGATGTCTCGCGCTTCAACCGTGCCGCACCCGGTGAATGGGTTGCCGTGTCGCCCGGCACTGCGGCGGTGGTTGCGAAGGCGCTCGAAGTGCACGCGCTCAGTGGCGGTGCCTTCGACATCACGGTCTCGCCACTGGTCGATCTGTGGGGGTTTGGCGCGGGTTCGCACGCCAGCGCCCGGCTGCCCACCGATGATGAGATCGCAAGCGCCACGGCGCATGTCGGCTCGAAGGAGCTGGGGGTGCGTCTCGATGAGCCTGCCTTGATCAAGCACGCCGAGCGTCAGATCGATCTGTCGGCGATCGCCAAGGGCTATGGGGTGGACCGGGCAGTGCAGTGGCTGCAGGCGCAGGGCATCGACAACTACATGGTCGAGGTCGGCGGCGAGGTGCGAGCCGCAGGCCGTAATCCGACTGGGCACGCGTGGCGTATAGGTATCGAGGCGCCGGGCACGGCGAACGACACGGTGATCACCGCAGTGGCACTGAGGGACAAGGCAGTGGCGACTTCGGGTGACTATCGCAACTATTTCGAGCGTGACGGCAAGCGCTACTCGCACACGATCGACCCCGCGACGGGACGCCCGATCAGTCATGACCTGGCATCGGTCACGGTGATCGCGGACGACTGCATGAGTGCCGATGCGTTTGCCACGGCAATCGATGTCCTTGGTCCCGAGAAGGGGCTTGAACTGGCCGAGCGTCAGGGGCTCCCCGTGTACATTCTGGTACGCGCGGGAAACGGGTTCGAGGCGCGTCACAACAGCGCTTTCGAACCCTTCCTCGATGCTGATACGGGAGGTTCCCGATGAGCACCATTCTGTTCTCGATAGGTTTTTTTCTGCTGATGGCGTTGATGATGGCCATCGGTGTCATTTTCGGACGCAAGCCGATCAAGGGCAGCTGCGGTGGCATGAGTGCGATGACCGG
>CAZSYV010000040.1:1677-10665 GCA_964610955.1 uncultured Klebsiella sp.
CGCAAGGCGGCGAGCAGGTCCTGATCGAAGGAAGTCACGACGGCGCGCTGGTGCAGGCCGAACCGCTGAAACAGTACCACCAGACGTTCCACCAGCGCCGGGTGTTCGCTCGCAGCTGCCGGTTTCACCTCGAGTTGCAGGTGCTCCATCTGCGGGAACTCTTCCAGCACCCGTGTGATCGTCGGTATTGGCTGTGGGTCGGGCCAGCCGGGGAAGCAATGACTGGCGTCGAGCCGGGCGAGCTCGGCCGCTGACAGCGTGGTGACCGGGCCGGGCACGCCAGTGGTACGGCCGAGGTCTTCGTCGTGGATCACCACCAGCGCGCCGTCGCGCGAGAGCCGCAGGTCGAGCTCGACGCGGGGAACGCCGGCCTCGATTGCACACCGGAACCCGGCCAGGGTGTTTTCGGGGGCCTCACCGCGTGCGCCGCGATGGCCGTAGATCAGCACGAGGTCAGCACGCTGGCGAAGCCCAGAGTCGCTGGCGCTTCAGGTAGCTTTCGCGGCACAGCGCAACGTCCTCGAGAAAGCGCGGCAGCTCATCGAGCAGCAGGGCCTGTGGGCCGTCGACCAGTGCCTGGGCCGGCTGAGGGTGGAAGTCGACCAGGATGAGGTTGGCGCCTGCAACCACTCCCTGCGCCGTGGCGTGCACCACGTCGAGGATATGGTCGGGAGCCGCCTCGCGCGATCCCACCGAGTGCGAGGGATCGATGCCCACGGGCATGCGCGTGAGGCGCTTCACCACCGGTACGTGGGCAAAGTCGACCATGTTGCGGTGTGGCGCACCGGCCTCGGTCTTCATGCCACGCAGGCAGAAGATCACCTGCGTGTTGCCTTCGGTTGCCAGATACTCCGCCGCGTTCAGCGACTCGTTCAGCGAGATGCCGAAGCCGCGTTTCAGCAGCGTGGGATAGGTGTGCTGGTGTCCGATGGCCTTCAGCAGCTCGAAGTTCTGGGTGTTGCGGGTACCGATCTGCAGCATCACGCCGGTCGGTCGTCCGAGCTTCTCCAGCGTGCTGTCGATTTCCTCGATATGGCTCTCGTGGGTCACTTCCATCGCGATGACGCGAATGCCGTACTTTCCCGCAAGCTCGAATACCCATGGCAGGCAGGCAGCGCCGTGGCCCTGGAAGGAGTAGGGGTTGGTGCGCGGCTTGTAGGCACCCATGCGTGTGCACACCTGACCGTTGTCGCGCAGCGCACGCATCATGGTTTCGACGTTCTCCGGGGTGTCGACCGCGCACAGCCCGGCCATCACGGTGAGGCTGTCCTGTGAGAAGGTGACGCCGTTGTACTCGAAGCCGGACAGGCGTTTCTCGTCCCTGTGGCGCCCGAGGACCCGGTACTCCTGGGAGATGCGTACCACGCGCTCCACCGCCGGCAGGGTGGCGATCTCGTCGCGATCGAGCGAGTGGGTATCGCCCAGCAGATAGATTTCGGTCAGGCGCTGGTGCTGACCCTGCACCACATGGGTCCGGATCTCGATGTTTGGCAGTGCCTTGAGGTAGTCGCTCGTCTTGCGGTATTCCTCACTGGATTCGTCGGTGTTCGGGCGCAGGATCAACAGCATTTCAGGGGTCCGTCGGTAGGGTGTCGGGTTCGGAGTGGCGATGGTGGGCCACGGCGTGGACCACGTGGTGGTATTCGAAGTACACGGAAAAATCAGGGTAATCCCAGCGCGTGATCGGCGGGTTGCCTACTGCGGCGTGCACGCGTGTCGGTTCACCCCAGAGCGCGCGCACACGATCCACCGGGACGCCGTGTGACGGCAGCCGTGATGCCTGATGTCCCTGGCTGCCGATCGGGATCCGCAGCTCGTCGGCGCCGGCTGCGGCCACCGTCGTTGCAAGGAGCAGCAGCGCAAGCAACCACCGTGTCGGACTCATGTGCAGGGCCCTCCTAGATCCGGTCGCCTGTCGGATCGGTGCCGCCGCGGTTGCGTCGCTGCTGCGACATCTGCACCTGCATCACGTGGCGAGCCAGGATCTGCCGGTCGGCATCCTGCAGGTTCTCGAAGCGCAGCGACACGTTGCGCTGCCCGTCCGCAGTGCCCAGGACGCTTGCATAGAGTGTCAGTCCGATCCAGCT
Organism: uncultured Klebsiella sp.; assembly: GCA_964610955.1. GTDB lineage: Bacteria > Pseudomonadota > Gammaproteobacteria > Pseudomonadales > UBA5518 > UBA5518. The sequence goes on from CAZSYV010000040.1 coordinate 3,765, forward strand.
CGGCAGCAGCGTCAGGCGGATCGCCACCACCGACCCGGGAGGCGGGGCCGGGTCGGCGTGGAAGGATACGCCACCCTCACTGAGCGAGACCGTCTGTTCATCGCTCTCGTCCATTCCCGGAGTCATCGACGCAAGATGCCGCGCCAGCAGGTCGAGCTTGCGGTTCACATGCCCCAGGTACGCTTCGACATTGCGGTCCTTTTCACCGATCGCGTGCAGCGTATGGCTGGATTCGTGATCCAGGCGGCGCAGCTCGCGCAGCAGCCCGAAGTGTCCGCCGTCGGGAAAGTGGCTGTCCGGCGCAATATCGTGCGGCACATGCTCGCCAACGACTCGCTGGCTGATCAGTACCCGGCAATCGACGCGAAAGAAATCACGCTGGTTGGTCGCGTTACGGCGCATGGCAGCAATGAGGATTTACCCTTGGATGGCATACCGGCGCAGTATAAGCGTCACGGTGGTGGCTAACCAGCGCGCCATGTGTGTGCTTAAATGCACCGATGTTTCGCCCCCTGTCGCTGTTCATCGGTTTGCGTTATGCGCGTGCACGGCGACGCACGCGCTTCATTTCCGTCGTTTCGGCCATGGCGCTGTGTGGTCTCGGACTCGGGGTCATGTCGCTGGTGGTGGTCCTGTCGGTGATGAACGGCTTTGATCGTGAGCTGCATACGCGCATCCTGTCGCTGATCCCGCATGTGGTGGTGTATCCCGTGCACCCGCTGCACGAATGGGAAGGATTGGCGGATGCGCTTCGCGAGGACCCCGACGTCAGTGCTGCAGCGCCCTTCATCGGTGGCACCGCGATGCTCAGCACCCCAGGGGTGGTCCGCGGTGTCGAACTGAGCGGGATCCGTCCCGATCGCGATGCCGGTGTGTCACCAATCGGCCGGTACATGGTCGAGGGGAAGCTCGATGCGCTGCAGGCCGGGGGCTTCGGCATCGTGATCGGCAACCTGCTGGCACGCTCGCTCGGCGTGCGGGTCGGTGACACGGTGACGCTGGTGCTGCCGGAGATCAGTGTGACGCCTGCCGGTGCGTATCCACGCATGCGTCGCTTCGAGGTGGTCGGCATCTTCGCTGCAGGCGCACAGGTCGATGCATCCAGTGCACTCATCCATCTGGATGATGCAGCACGCCTGTACCGGACCGCAGGCGCCGTGCAGGGAATCCGGCTCGCGCTGATCGACCCCGACCGGGCACCCGAGGTGAGCGCGCGCATCGCTGCGCGCTTCGGGTCCGAACTGCGGATACAGGACTGGAGCGAGTCTCAGGGCAGCCTGTTCAGTGCCGTGCGCATGGAGAAGCGCATGGTGACGCTGTTGCTGATGGTGATCGTCGCGGTCGCGGCATTCAATATCGTGTCGATCCTGACCATGGTCGTTGCGGAGAAGCGCGCGGCGATCGCGGTGCTGCGCACGATGGGCGCATCGGCGCGCCAGGTGATGGCGATCTTCAGCGTCCAGGGTTCGCTGATCGGCGTGCTTGGTCTCGTGCTTGGCCTCGGGGCGGGAGTCCCTCTTGCGTATCACATTGGCTCCGTTGCCGAGGCAATCGAGCGGCTGTTCGGGTTTCGCCTGTTCGATCCGACGATCTATTTCATCAGCAGCATTCCTTCCCAGGTTCGTGCGGGGGATATCGTGCTGATCACGGCGTGCGGCCTGTGCCTTGCGGTGCTGGCCACGCTCTATCCAGCATATCGTGCGGCACGTATCGGACCTGCGGAGGCCCTGCGGTATGAGTGAGAGCGCCGGGGCGTCGCCCGTTCTCGAGAGCCGTGGGCTGTGCAAGTCCTACCGTGAGGGGCCTCGCCTGCTGCAGGTGCTGGACGGGGTGGATCTGCTGATCCGGCGCGGTGAGCGCGTGGCGATCGTCGGGCAGTCGGGCTCCGGCAAGAGCACGCTGCTGAACATGCTGGGTGGCCTCGACCTGCCCGATGCCGGAGAGGTGCGCATCGATGGGCGAGTGATCAGCGTGCTCAGCGAACGCGAGCGGGGCACGCTGCGCAACCGTACGCTCGGTTTCGTCTATCAGTTTCATCACCTGCTCGGCGAGTTCGATGCGCTCGAGAACGTTGCCATGCCGCTGCTGATCCGTGGCGAGACGCCCAGGCGTGCCGCTGCGCTCTCGCGCGAGCTGCTGGCGCGTGTCGGACTTGCGCAGCGCCTGGAGCACAAGCCCGGTGAGCTCTCGGGCGGCGAGCGCCAGCGCGTGGCGATTGCGCGTGCGCTGGTGGGCACGCCGCACTGCGTGCTCATGGATGAACCGACAGGAAACCTCGACCTGGTCACTGCGGGTGAGATCCACCGCCTGATGGACGAGTTGAACCGGGATCTTGGCACCAGTTTCGTCATCGTCACGCACGATCCGCAACTCGCTGCACGCATGGATCGCGTACTCACGCTGTCGCAGGGCCGCCTGCACGAGGGCACCTGAGTGCGTTCGATGTGGCGTTTTGCGACGCTGATCGGCCTGCGCTATGCGGGAAGCTCGAACCGTGGCGCACTGGTCGCGTTTATCTCGCGCGTTTCGATGCTGGGGCTGGTGCTGGGTGTTGCGCTGCTGATCGTCGCGCTCTCGGTAATGAACGGCTTCGAGCGCGAGCTGCGTGAACGCATCCTGTCACTGGTGCCGCACGTTTCACTGCAGCCGGTCGTGCCGCTGCGTGACTGGCAGGGGATGAGCGCAGCCGTGCAGGCACACCCCGATGTGCTTGCTGCCGCTCCCTATGTCGATCTGCAGGGCCTGCTGATGTACCGCACCCGGGTGGTGCCGGTCATGTTGCATGGTGTGGACCCGGCAGCGGAGGCGCGCATCTCGACGATTGGCTCCTATCTGCAGTCGGGGCAGCTGGATTCCCTGGGTGGCACTGCGGACCGGATCATCGTCAGCGAATCACTGGCGCGGCGCCTCGGTGCGGCGGTCGGGGATGGTGTGCTGGTGTTGGTTCCGGATACCAACGCGCAGGGCCAGGTACTGCCGCGGGCAACTCGCGTCACGCTTGCCGGGGTCTATCGAACCGGTACCGAGGTCGACACCATGCTGGTGCTGACCGGTCTGCACACGGCGATGCGCCTGCGTGGCATGCCCGATGTGGTGCAGGGCATACGCTTCCAGGTACGGGACCTGTTCCAGGCGCCGCGGGTGGCGCGCGAGGTGGTGCAGGGACTCGGCATCGCGGTGCATGCACTCGACTGGACACGAACCCACGGCAACCTCTACGAGGCGATCCGGCTGTCGCGCAACATGGTCGGGATACTGCTGTTCCTGATCATTGCGGTTGCCGTGTTCAACGTGGTGTCGACGCTGTTTCTGATCGTCAAGGACAAGGAAGGCGATATCGCGATCCTGCGCACGCTTGGTGCGAGTCCCGCGGCGATCATGGCCGTGTTCATCGTGCAGGGCAGCCTGATCGGCCTGGTGGGTACCGCGATCGGTGGCTGTGTCGGGGTGTTGCTGTCGCTTGGCGTCACCGAGGCGGTTGCAGGCATCGAGCAGCTGCTTGGCGTGCAGTTCCTGAAGGCTGAGGTCTACCCGGTGAGCTACCTGCCCTCTGCACTGGCGTGGCGCGACGTCGCGCTGGTATGCAGCGTCGCGCTCCTGATGAGCTTCGTGGCGACGCTGTACCCTTCGTGGCGCGCCGCACGCATGCGCCCGGCCGAGGTGCTGCGCTACGAGTGAGTGTGCTGCTGCCGGTGTGCATGGTCACCTTGGCGTGCGGCGTGCCTGCAGCCGTGCGTGCCACTTGAGCTGCACGCCGATGCGCCACAGCACGCGCACCATCGCCCAGGCGAGTGTTGCGCAGACGATGGCACTCACCAGGCTGCCGAGCAGCAGCGGCAGCCAGATTTCACCCAGACTCGTGCGGATCCAGTCGACGCTGAACTCGAAGGCCGGCACGTGCGCCGGAACACCCAGCAGCCAGGCCCCGATGCGATAGGTCAGATAGAAGATCGGCGGCATCGTGAGCGGATTGGTGATCCACACCAGCACCACCGCGATCGTGATGTTGCAGCGCAGCCAGAGTGCGCCGCTCGCTGCAACCAGCATCTGCATCGGGATCGGCAGCAGGGCGGTGAATACCCCCACGAAGGCCGCGACCGACACCGAGTGGCGGTTGAGGTGCCACAGGTTTGCATCGTGCAGGCGTGCGCTCACGGCGCGCAGTGCACGCTGCTCGCGGATGGCCTGCGGCCTGGGCAGGAGGCGACGGATGAGTCGGCGTGGCATCGGGTGCTCGACGGGGCTTCCGTTTGTATCGGCCGTGCTCGCAGCCGAGGTGTTCGTCCGACGGAGAAAGGGATGCGCATCATCGCACATGGGCCGGGTGTGGGTCCGTGTCATGATTGCACCGATGCCGCGCAGCCCGCCGGAACGAGTGCTGCCCTTGACCATGGAGTGGTCGGCTCTTCCGTGAAGTGGAGAGTATTTCATGATTGCAGGGATGCTTGCCGGTGCGCTCGGCATCGTGGTGGTCTCTCGCCTGCCCGAGCTTCCCGGCGCAGGGGGTCTGGTGCTGCTGCTGGTCTGCAGTGCGCTGGCGTGCTGCCTGCCGTTGCGCTGGCTGCGTCTTGCCGGCTGCCTTGGGTTCGGCGTCCTGTGGGCCTGCCTGCGCGGGCATGAGGCGCTCGCACGTGCGCTGCCGTCCGCGCTCGATGGTGCCGAGTTCGAGCTGAGACTGTGCATCGAGGGACTGCCGCAGCGGCGTCTCGGGGAGCGCGGTGAACAGTGGCGTCTGCGTGCGCAGCTCATCGACCCGCTGCCGGGTGCGCGGGGAGCACTCGCTTCCTGGCAGGGGCGTCGCATCGACTTCAGCTGGTACGGCCCGGGGGAATTTGCACCGGGGGACGCCTGGCGGATGCGCCTGCGCCTGCGAGCACCGCGCGGTTTCGTGAATCACGGGGGGCTCGATTACCAGGCCTGGCTGTTGGCGCAGGGCGTGGATGCCACCGGCTATGCGATCGGCAAGGCGCGCCACGAGCGATTGAGCGGAATCGCCTGCAACACGGCCCTCGATGGCTGGCGCCACCGGCTGCGCACGCGGCTCGAGCGCCACCTTGGTGACGAGCCCCAGCTTGGTCGGCTGCTGGCGGTCACCCTGGGTGACGCGTCACGCTTTCTGCCTGCGGACTGGGAGCTGTTCGCGCGCACCGGCACCACGCACCTGATGGTGATCAGCGGGATGCACATCACGCTGGTCGCGGCGCTGATGATCGCGCTCGTCACCGCGCTGGTGCGCCGCCTGCCGTGGGCGCTGTTGTATCTGCCCGCGCGCAGCTGGGGCGTACTGGCGGCGCTGCCGGCAGCACTCGCCTACGCGATCCTTGCCGGCATGGGAGTGTCGGTACAGCGTGCGCTGCTGATGGTGGTGGTCGCGTTCCTGTACCTGCTGCGCGAGCGCACGCTGCAGCCGTGGCTCACCTATGCAAGCGCGCTGCTGCTGGTGCTCGTGGTGCAGCCACTTGCGGCACTGCAGAGTGGTTTCTGGCTGAGCTTCATTACCGTGGCAGCGCTGTTGCTGGCCTATGGTGGCCGTATCGCCACGCCGTCGCGTCTCGAGCTGCTGTGGCGCCCACAGCTGGTCGTTGCCTGCGCGCTGCTCTGCCCACTGCTGCTGCTTGGCTTGCCTCAGGCACCGCTCGCACCGCTGGTGAACGCACTTGCCATCCCGTTGACGGACCTGCTGATCGTGCCGAGCGCGCTCCTGGGCTGCCTGCTGCTGCCACTGGGCGATGTGCTTGCCTGGCTGCCGCTGAGGGTGGCGCTGCTCGGGCTCGGACTGCTCGATGCACTGCTGCACCTTGCCGCCGAACACAGCCCGAGTGTGGCTGGTATCGCACCCACGGCCGGTGGCTGGAAGTTCGCCCTGGCAGCGCTTGGCAGCCTCTGGCTGGTGCTGCCGCCGGGTATTCCAGGACGCGTCGCCGCCGTGGCGCTGCTGCTGCCCCTGTTCGGCCCGGCCCGCGAGCTGCCTTCGCTGCTCGAGCTCACGATGCTCGACGTCGGTCAGGGAACTGCAGTCATCGTGCGTACCGCCACGCACACGCTGGTCTACGATGCCGGACCCCGGTTCAGCGAACGCTTCGATGCCGGCAGCGCGATAGTCGCTCCGGCACTTCGCGCCGCGGGTGTGCGGGTGCTCGACCGTCTGCTCATCAGCCATGCCGATGCCGACCACGCCGGCGGTGCGGCGGGCCTGCTTGCCGCTTTCCCTGCAGACGAGGTGCTTGGCACACTGCCGACCGATGCCATGCCTGCCCGGCCGTGCAGGCGCGGAGATGCCTGGTCCTGGGACGGCGTCGAGTTCCAGGTACTCCACCCTCCACTCGATTTCAGTGCGAGCACGAACGATGGATCCTGCGTGCTGCGCATTGCAGCGGCAGGCCGCGTGTTTCTGCTTGCCGGTGATATCGAGAGGCGGGCGGAATCCCTGCTGGCTGCACACGACCGCACGGCACTGCGTGCCGACGTGCTGCTCGTGCCTCATCACGGCAGTCGCACTTCCTCGAGCCCGGGGCTGATTGCGGCGGTCGCGCCACATATTGCGCTGGTTTCGGCCGGCCACCGCAACCGCTTCGGACACCCGCACCCCGAGGTTCTTGCGCGCTATCACCGGGCTGGCGTGCAGGTGCTGGAGACCGCGCGCCATGGCGCGGTGCGTCTGCGCGTCGGGCGAGACGGCACTCTCGCACCGCCCGAGTGCTGGCGTGTTCACCACCGACGGTTCTGGTTCGAGACGAATACCGCGCCTGGGGATGCCTGCCACGTACAGTCAGCCACAGCGAGTGCCGCCGGAGAAGCCTTTTGATCAGGTCATTTCCTTCCGCCCCACCGCGTAGGGGTGTGCATATTCGTCGCCTTCGCGGAAACAAGGCTGCGCCACACCCACGGAAACAAGGCTGCG
>CAZSYV010000040.1:10765-20696 GCA_964610955.1 uncultured Klebsiella sp.
ATTCGTCGCCTTCGCGGAAACAAGGCTGCGCCACACCCACGGAAACAAGGCTGCGTCACACCCACGGAAACAAGGCTGTGTCACACCCACGGAAACAAGGCTGTGTCACATCCGCAGAAACAGGGCTGCATCACATCCAGGGAGACGCTGATTTAATCAGGTTTTGTGATTGATGCGCATGTAACCCACTGTTCTGTATGGAGGTGTGTTTTGATGTGTCGAATCAATCAGCGCTTCCCCAAGCCATGCTCAGGGAAGCGCAGTCACGTTACCCCTCCATGGACGTACATCAACGTTACCCATCCATGGACGTACATCAACGTCACCCCAGTGAAAGCGCACATCCATCATTCTCGCGAAAATGCACACCCCTCACCATTGCGAAAGCGCACCAGCATCACCCCGGCGAAATTGCATCAGCGTCACCCCGGCGAAAGCGCATCAGCGTCACCCCGGCGAAATTGCATCAGCGTCACCCCGGCGAAAGCGCATCAGCATCAGCCCGGCGAAAGCGCACCAGCGTCAGCCTGGCGAAAGCGCATCAGCGTCATCAGCGCGAAAGCGCGCATCCATCATCCCTGCAAAAACGCACTTCCGTCACCCCCGCGAAAGCGGGGGGCCATTACGCCGCAGTTCTTCTGGGTTCCCGCCTGGCTCCACCACGTCACCCCCGCGAAGGCGGGGGGCCGGTACTGCGTGCTTTTGCTGGGTTCCCGCCTGGCTCCACCACGTCACCCCCGCGAAGGCGGGGGGGCGGTACTGTGTGCTTTTGCTGGGTTCCCGCTTTCGCGGGAATGACGGAGAGGGCGGGAATGACATTCCACGGAGGCAGTGACGTTCCACGGAGAGAATGGCGTTCTATCGAGCAGATGGCGTGCTGTGCGCGATGATGAGCCACGGGCGCGGGGCTGTGGAGATGAAGGACGGTGGAGTCATTCAGGCCTTTCCTGGCCGCGATTCTCGACCGCATCGACGGTACACTCGAGCGTGGCTCGCGCAAGGCGCGCCCGTACGCGCTGCCCTGGGCTGATTGCGCCGGCATCGCGCAGCACCCGACCGTGGTCATCGGTGACGATCGCGTAGCCGCGTGCCAGCGTGGCCAGCGGGCTGAGCGAGGCAAGCACATCGGCGAGCTTCGCAAAGCGTGCCTCATGGGTCGCGAGACGGTGGCGCATGCCAGTGGCCAGGCGCCCACCGAGCTGCACCACGCTGCGCTCGTCGCCGTCCAGGCGGTGTCGCGGTGATCGCGCGGCAAGCAGCAGACGCGTCTGTGCGACCCGTGCCTGTGCGTGATTCAGGTGACGCTCGAGCGCGCTGCGCAGGCGCAGTTCCAGTTCGTCCAGACGCTGTGCCTGTTCGCGCAGCCGGGTGCCGGGGTGGCGCAGCCGGCGCGAGAGCCAGTCGAGGCGCTGCGCATGGGAGCCGATCTCGCGATCGATCTGCTGCAGCAGGCGCTGCTGCTGCAGCGCCACGGTGCGCAGCAGCTGAGCGCGATCGGGTGCAACGAGCTCGGCTGCTGCCGATGGTGTCGCAGCACGCACATCGGCAACCAGGTCGGCGATCGTGAAGTCGGTCTCATGCCCGACTGCGCTGACCACCGGCAGCACGCTGGCATGGATCGCACGTGCAACGATCTCCTCGTTGAACGCCCACAGGTCCTCGAGCGATCCACCCCCGCGGCCGACGATCAGCACCTCGAGTGGCGGATCGAGCCGACCTGCCCAGAGGTTTGCGGTGGCGATTGCAGCGGCGATCTGTGCGGCGGCCCCCTCGCCCTGGACCGCAACCGGGAACACGCTGACCAGAAGGCTCGGGTAGCGGCGTTGCAACACGGTCAGGATGTCGTGCAGTGCTGCACCGGTTGCCGACGTGATCACGCCGAGGTGCACCGGGAAGCGCGGCAGCGCACGCTTGTGCCGTGCCTCGAACAGCCCTTCGGCCGCAAGGCGCTCGCGCAGCGCTTCGAGCGCACGCTGGAGCGCACCGGCCCCCGCTGCCTCGATCTCTTCGACGATCATCTGGTACTCGCCGCGCGCCGTGTAGAGGCTGACCGTGCCGCGAACCAGCACACGCTCACCGTGACCCGGGCGCAGCCGCGTGCGGACGTTGCGGTTGCGGAACATCGCGCAACGCAGCTGTCCCTGCCCGTCCTTCAGCGTGAAGTACCAGTGTCCCGAGCTCGGGACGGAGAAGTTCGAAATCTCGCCCTCGACCCATATCGACGAAAACGCAGCCTCCAGCAGCTCGCGGCTTCGGGTGTTCAGCTCCGAGACGCTGTAGACACGGCGCATGTCTCCATCGCTTGCCATTCCCTGATTCCACCCCGTGGCATCTGTCCGGCCCCGTGCCGGCTGCGCGGGAGGATACCGCATGCGCCATGTGCGCGTACGGCTGTCAGTCCGTGCACCGGTGGGCGGCGGGAAAGAGGTTTGCCGCAAGCACCGGCAGCGCCGTCTCGACGCGCAGCACACGTGCGCCAAGCGAGGCGGGGGAGAAGCCCGCATCCCGGAACAGCTGCAGTTCGAACTCGCTGAATCCGCCTTCCGGGCCGATGGCCAGCGTGACCCGTCCGCCCGCTGCAGCCGTCATTGCCGCGGCGGCTGCCGGGTGCGCGATGATGCGCTGAGTGTCCGACGCGATTTCAGGCAGTTCGTCCTCGACGAACGGCCTGAGGCGCGGGCGCAGCGCGACCGTCGGCAGCACGGTATCGATCGCCTGCTCGAGTCCGTCGCGCAGCCAGGAATCGAGGGCTGCAGGCGCGAGCAGCGGGCTTTGCCAATAGCTCTTGTCGACGCGCCAGGCGTTGACCAGCCAGATCTGCTTGATACCGAGCTCGGCGGCGCCGCGAAGCACCCGACGCAGCATTTTGGGCCGAGGCAGTGCCAGCACGAGTGCGAGCGGCAGCGCCGGTGGTGGAGGCGCATCGAGCGTGAAGCGGATCAGCGCGTGTGCGGCATCGAGTGCTTCGACCGTGCCTTCGCCGATGAGGCCGTCGCGCAGGCCGACGCGCAGGCGCCGCCCCGGTGCCGGAGGCCACAGGCCGGCGCGCGGAGGGTGGCGCGAAAACGCGACGGCCGCGAGCCCCGGTTCGCGCAGCTCCTCCGGCGCAAGCAGCAGCAGATTCATCGCCACATCCGTTGCGTGCGCCCGATATGGCCGCTGGTCGTCATCATCATGGGCACCGGCTTCGCTCAGTCCGAAGGTGCGTCGTCGCCCGGGACGCCGCGCGGATCGTGCCGTGTCGCAAGTACGCGCTCGCGAAAATCCTCGCAGCGGCGGTGGTACGCGGCCGTTGTCTTCGGCATCGGCACGCGGGCGCCGGAGAGGTACTCGATCACCTGCTTGCCCTCGCAGATGATGCGTACCGCCTCGTCCGCCTCGCGCACCTCGCGCTCGCTCGGGTGCGGGGGCAGTTGCGGGCGGAAGTCGAGCACCGCCTCGCAGGCGGCAACGAAGCGGGGCCAGACGTGGAAGATCACCGGATCGCTTTTCATCGTCTCGGCCTCGAGCTTCGCCGCGACGGCCAGCTCGCGGATCGGTTCGCCGAAGCCTTCGAAGCCGGGCAGCGATGCGAAGACATGTTCCATCAGCTCGGCAAGGCCATCGATGTCGTGCATTGCCCGGGCGATCTTCAGGTAGCGACCCTCGTAGACCGTTGCCATCGGCAGCGCAAAGGCCTTGAACGGCTCACCCCACAGCTCGTCGATGCCTTCCTCGCCGCTGTAGTGCTTGACGAAACGGCCAAGCTCCAGCGCTTCCTTGAAACAATCTCCGCACTGCTTCATCAGCTCGTTGTCAACGCTGATCTCGACGCCCATCTCGCCAAGCTCGACGATGGTGGTGAACAGGTCTGTTGCGCGGTTGAACAGTGCACCGGCGAGCATCGCCGCATTGACGCGCTTGCGTGCCGGGTCGGTCTCCTCCAGCCAGGCGGTACGCGCATGGTCGAGCTTTCGCCCCGGCGTGTTGATGCCGTCTTCGGTGTGGTGGAAGGCGCGCTTGGTCATCTGGTCGATCAGGCGCTTTTTCTCGGGCAGGGAGTTCTCCGGTGGCGCGTAGTAACGGATCCAGTAGCCGTCGTAGAAAATCACCGGCTTGCCGTCGAGCATCTCGAGGCTGCCGTTCCTGATGCCTTCGTTCATGTCGTGTGCATGTTGCCCCGGTGGCCGGAAGGGCGCGCATTATACTGCCTGATGCACCCCCGGCCCGGTGTGTTTGCGCACCCGCACGATCGATGCCTCCCGGATGCCGGAGGTATCGCCTATCGGGGGCTGTGCGTCTCGAGCCATTCATAGACGACCGGCAGCAGCACCAGCGTGAGCAGTGTCGAGGTGATGAGCCCGCCGATGACCACCGTGGCGAGCGGGCGTTGCGTCTCGGCGCCGATGCCGCCCGAGACGAGCATCGGCGCGAGGCCGAGGATCGCGACCGATGCGGTCATCAGCACCGGGCGAAGACGCAGCTCGCAGCCTCGGCGCACCGCATCGGCAACCCCTTCGCCGCGGGCCCGCAGCTCGTTGATGAAGCTCACCAGCACGATCCCGTTCAGCATCGCCACACCGAACACGGCGATGAAGCCGATTGCGGAGGGCACCGAGAGGTACTGTCCCGAGAGAGCCAGCGAAACCACGCCGCCGATCGTCGCAAACGGCACGTTGGCGATGATCAGCGTCGCGTACCTGATCGAGTTGAACGCGGTGTAAAGCAGCACGAAGATGAAGAAGACCGTGAGCGGCACGATCATCGAAAGCCGTGCGAGCGCGCGGCGCTGGTTCTCGAAGGTCCCGCCCCAGTCGATCCAGTAGCCAGCGGGCAGCGAGAGCTGCGCCTCGATTGCCTCATTCGCCTCGCGCACGAAGCCGTCGACGTCACGGCCCTGCACGTCCATCTGGATGACGGCATAGCGCTGGAGCTGTTCGCGCCGGATGAAGGAGTACCCCTCGGCGGTGCTCACCTCGGCGACGCGCGACAGCGGGATGATCGCCCCGCCGGCAGTGTGGAGCGGAATGTCGCGGATCGCCTGTACCGACTCCTTCGAGGCATCGTCGATCTGTGCGGTGATCGCAAAGCGGCGCACGCCGTCGATCAGCGTCGAGACGGGTTCACTGCCGATCCCGGTGCGCACGACGGTGAGCACATCGTCGGCGTTCATGCCGTAGCGCGCGAGTGCCTCGCGGTTCACCCTGATGCGGATCTGCGGCTTGCCGAGGTTCGCCTCGAGCGACAGCTCGCTCACGCCGGGGACGCGGGCGATGATGTCCCTGATCCTGGCGCTCAGACGGTCGAGTTCGGCGAGATCCTCGCCGTAGAGCTTGAGTGCGAGCGTTGCCTGCACGCCGGAGACCATTTCCTCGACCCGCATCTGGATGGGCTGTGTGAACGCGATCACCGCGGTCGGAACCGCGGCTTCCAGCGTCTCGCGCATTGCCTCGGCAAGCTCCCTGACGGAGCGGTGTCCCCTTTCGACGGGTTTCAGCGCCGTGTAGACCTCCATGTAGTTCACGTCGGCGGTCTCACCCTTTTCCGCACGCCCGATCATTGCGATCGTCGTCTCGACTTCCGGGTACTCGCCGAGTGCCCGCTCGATGCGTTTCGATACCTCGATCGACTCACCGAGCGAGGTCGAGGGGATCAGCGTGACGCGCCACATGATCGAGCCTTCCTGCAGTTGCGGCATGAATTCGCGCCCCAGGAGCGGCAGGAGTGCGAGGCTTGCTGCAAGCGCCACACCGGCCGAGACCAGCACGGTACGCCTGTTGGCGAGCGACCAGGCGAGAAGAGGCAGGTAGTGGCGCTTGATCGCGCCCATCAGACGAGTGTCGCGTTCGACGCCGGGCTTCAGGATCAGGGCAGCGAGCACGGGGATCAGCGTGAGCGAGAGCAGCAGCGAGCCGGCCATTGCGAAACTGATGTTGAAGGCCATCGGCTTGAACAGTTTCGCCTCCAGTCCCTCCAGCGAGAACAGCGGCAGGAACACGACGATGATGATCAGGATGGCGAAGCCGATCGGGCCGGCAACCTCGCGTGCCGCGGCGAGCACGGCCGCGCTGCGATCGACCGTCGTGCCCCCGGACCGACGCTCGGCCATGATCCGGAACGCGTTTTCGGTCATCACCACCGCGCCGTCGACCATCATTCCGATGCCGATCGCAAGTCCTGCGAGCGACATCAGGTTTGCGGATATTCCGGCCTGTTCCATGCAGATGAAGGCGATCAGCATCGACAGCGGCAGTGCGGCAATCACCACCAGCGCGGAGCGCAGTTCGCCAAGGAACAGGAAGAGGACGACCGCAACCAGAACCGCGCCCTCGATCAGTGCCCATTCGACGGTGGATACCGCCTTTTCGATGAGTTCGGTGCGATCGTAGATCGGTCGGAGCGCCATCCCCGGGGGCAGTGCGTCGCGGACGATCGCGACCTTCTCGCGGATCGCATCGACCACGTCTGCCGCGTTGCTCCCGAGGCGCGAGAGCACCATGCCGAGCACCACTTCCCTGCCGTCACGGGTCACCGCGCCGAAGCGCAGCGCCGGCGCCTGGCGGATCGTGGCGACGTCGCGCAGGTATACCGGCGTGCCGTCGCGCACCTTGAGGACCATGCTGCCGATGTCCTCCTCGCCGTGTACCAGTCCGAGGCCACGCACCAGGTACTGCTCGGCGCCGATGTCGACATACTGCCCGCCGACCTGGCGGTTGTTCGTCTCGATCACCCCGATCACATCGCGAAAGCCGAGCCCGTACTTGATCAGGCGCAGTGGATCGATCACGACCTGATACTGGCGTTCCTGTCCGCCCCAGGAAAGCACGTCGTCGACACCGGGGGCTGTGCGCAGGATCAGCCGTACCGACCAGTCCTGCACCGTGCGGAGATCCATGTCGCCGATCCTGTCGGCAAGGGTTTCGTCGGCGCGCTCGATGGTGTACCAGAACACCTGGCCGAGCCCCGAGGAGTTCGGGCCCATCTCCGGCGTGCCGTAGCCTTCGGGGATGCGTTCCGCGACCTCCTGCAGGCGCTCCATCACGAGGCGCCGTGCAAAATAGATATCCGTCGCATCGTCGAAGTAGACCGAGACGAAGGACAGCCCGAAGAGTGACACCGAACGGATCTGTTCGACCCCGGGCAGCCCTGCCATCCCGGATTCCACCGGAAAGCTGAGGAGCTGCTCGACGTCCTCGGCGGCGAGCCCCGGCGACTCGGTATAGATGTTGACCTGTACCGGTGTCACGTCGGGGAAGGCGTCGATCGGTACCGTGTGTACCGCACGCAGCCCGAGGAAGCCGACGACCAGGAAGGCGACGATGACGAGAAACTTGTAGCGCAGCGAGGCTTCGACCAGATGATGCAGCATGGGCGGGATTCCTAGTGCGCGTGGCCTTCGCCGATGCGTGACTTCAGCGTGAGCGATTTCAGCAGGAAGGCACCCTGGACGACGACCTCGTCGCCCAGCGCCAGCCCGGCAATGATCTCGGTCCACCCGCCGCGCGTGATGCCCGGCTCCACCGCCTGCGGGTGGAGCGTGTTGCCCTCGAGGCGGAACACGCTGGGAATGCCGTCGATCAGCAGCAATGCCTGCTCGGGGACCGCGAGGCGTGCCCGTGTGCCACTGCCCTCGAGCACGGCATCGACGTAGTCCCCGGCGTGCAGCACGTGATCGGGGTTCGGGACCTCGATGCGAGCCCCGCGGGTGCGGGTGGATTCATCCAGCCGGTGCTGCAGTGCCGTGACCCTGCCTTCGAGCCAGTGCGTGCCGTCGCGACTGATGCGCGCCGTAGCGCCGGGCGCAATGTTCCCAGCCTGGTCGGGGCGCAGTTGCGCCTCCACCCACAGCAGCGACTCGTCGCTGATCTCGTAGAGCAGCTGTCCGGGCTGCACGAGCTCGCCGACGATGAACGGGTCACGGATCACCGTGCCCTCGCGCGGGCTGAGTAGCGTGAACTCACCGGTTGCACGCGAGGCATCGCCATCGGCGAGCAGCTGCGAGACCTGGTTTTCGGTGAGCCCATAGGCACGCACGGTGGCGTAGGCACGCTGGCGAGCGACTTCGGCGGCAACGTAGCGGGCCTCGGTGACTGCACCACGCCCGAGCTTGCGCACCCGGTTCCACTCCCGCTCGGCTTCGATCAGTGCTCCCTGTGCCGTTGCCATCTCGACGCTCGAGAGTGTCAGCAGCACATCGCCGGTGGCGACACGCTTGCCGAGCTGCACCTGCCGTGCAACGACCTGTGCGGGAATGCGCGCCGTCACCTGCGCCGTGAGGTAGGCGTTCAGCTGCACTTCGCCGGGCGCGGTGATGCTGCCGGCAATCACCCGTTCGCTCACGTGCTCCGTGCGGATCCCCTGCCTGTCGCGCTCCCGTGCGTCCATCACGATCAGCGCTTCGCCTTCCTCCATATGGTCCTGCGCATGCGTGGTGGTGCGGTGTTCATCGCCGAGTGCGGGGGAGGCGAGCGCCAGCGCAACAAGGCTTCTGCAGATCATGATGCGGAGTGTGTTCATCGCTGCGCTCCTGGCTGTCCGTCGGTCAGGGTGTCGAGTGCGAGCCAGGCGTCGATCCGCCCGGATGCCCGCAACCATTCGAACCAGCCTTCCCAGAGCGCGAGGCGCAGCTCCAGTGCGTGATCCTGCAGCTCGAAGGTCTGCTGAAGCTGGATCAAGTACGGTGTCGTGCCCAGCTCGCCAGCCTGCCACAGCCGGTGGAGCTGCTCGTCCTGTATCGCCAGGCTCGACTGTCCGGTGCCCTCCCATTCCGCCCAGGCGTTGCGCAGCAGTGCATAGCGCTCGTCGGCACTGTCCAGGCGTGCCTGTGCCTGGCGCCACACGGCGTCGGCGCCAAAGCGGGCCTCGTCACGCGCACCGAGCGCAGCGCGCACCTCGTGGTCGAAGCGGTTGCGAACGAGCAGTGGAACCGAGATGCCGAGACCGACCAGCGACTCACCCGCCTGCTCGCCGGCATGCACGCTCAGCGTTGGATCGGCACGGCGCTCCCTGCGCCGCACTGTCACCTCGGCCTCGTTCAGATCCACCTGGCGCTCGGCTGCCTGGACCTCGGGAAGGCTGCGCAGTGCTGCTTCGTGCGTGATCTCGAGCGCATCGGCAAGTGGTGGAACCGCGAGCACCGGCCAGGCTCTGCTTGGTGAATCGACGGCCAGCGCACGCAGCCGCTCCCGCGCAGCCACCGTCTCACCACGCCGGGTGGCGTGCTGGATGCGCGCATCGGTCATCGTCAGTCGGGCAAGGCTCAGCTCCACCTGGTCGAGGTCCCCGGCGCGAAAGCGTCGCTCGGCCAGTGCGGAAAGCTCGGTCATGGTGGCTTCGCTGCGTGCGGCGAGCGCCTCGCGCGCCACGGCCGTCTGATGGCGCGCCAGCCCGTTCAGCAACTCGTTGCCGAGTGTCCAGACCGACAGCCTCCAGCGCGCGCTGGCGAGCAGCAGCGCCTGTTCGCCGACGGCGCTGCGTGCCGAGCGCTTTCCGGCCCAGTCGAGCGTCTGGCTGATGCCGAGTGTGCGCGCATCGTCCGCCGAGCGCTCGATGCCGAGTTCCAGCTCCGGGTTGTAGAGCGGCTGTGCGGCTGCATCGCGCTGCGCCGCACCTGTCTCGAGTGCTGCGCGTGAGGCCTGCACCTGGGGATTTGCAAGGATCAGCGCGTGGACGAAACGCTGTACCTCGACGGGTGCCTGCGCGCTTGCGGGCATCGGCATGTCGGCAGCCTGCAGCGGCGTGCCGGCAAGGGCCAGGGCTGCCGCGAGCGCGGCCGAGCCGAGAAATCGGGTGGACATGAGCTGTATTCCCAAGCACGGTAACCAAGGGCTGACGCACCGGGGGGTGCGGCGAGCATCACTGAGTCTGGAATCCGACTCAGGCGTTGGGCGGTGGCGTGGGCGGTGCCAGGGCGAAGTCGGCGGGAAGGATGGGAGAGCGAGCGTCCGGCTGC
>CAZSYV010000040.1:20796-22901 GCA_964610955.1 uncultured Klebsiella sp.
CGGCCGCTACACCTCATCATCCGGCAGTTCGTCGCGCAGGACGTCCTTGAGCTCCTTGAGCGCTTCCCCCACCCCGGCGGCGGAAACAAGACTGCCGAGAAAGTTGTTGATGATATCCACCCATTTCCTGAACGGTTTCTTCCAGAGCCGGCCCACGTTTTCCCGCAACCGCTCCCGCAGTGTCGCGTTGGCCGTCGTTACGTGTCGTTCCTTGATCTGGAGTTGTGCACCGTAGAGCCCCGCATGCTGAAAACCCTGTCGGGATGCTTCGAATATTGCCGCTTCCGGATGCCTTTCCCCCGATGAGCCGGTGTCGAATACAAAATCGACGAGGTGCTCCCGAATGGCATCTCGAATTTCATGGGATCGACTTCCGTAGATGCCCTCCGCATTTTGCTCGATCACCTCAAACGTAGCGATCGTGTCCATGAACATCGCAAACACGCGTCTTTGGCAGTCTCTGAGTTCGTTCTCCGTGAGTGGCATTTGATTCTCCCTGATCCAGTCGGTTCAAGTGAGCCGTCATCTCTCGGGCCTGTGCAGTACGCATACTCTGCCGCTCAGTGGCCGAAGTAAACAGCGAAGCCGCTACCGGCAAGCCGCTCCAGTGCATGATCCGCACCGCGCTGCCAGTTGATGCTTGCGCCCAGGAGATAGTGGCCGAGTAATGAAAGCGCGATATCGGCTCCTTGCCCCGAACACAGGCCGAGACATTGCATCAGCTGGACGCCTCCTCGCGCAATGCCAGCACGGATCCAAGCGGGCTGCACACCGCCAGTCCGCCGCGTTGCAGCACATGCGTGTAGATCTGCGTGGTGCGCACATCGCTGTGGCCCAGTTGCTCCTGCACGGTGCGTATGTCGGCACCGCGCTCGAGGAGGTGTGTCGCGAACGAGTGGCGCAGCGTGTGACAACTCGCTGGTTTGTCTATGCCCGCGACACGCACTGCGTTGCGCAGCGCCCGTTGCACGGCGGACTCGTCGACGTGGTGTCGCCGCTGTTGGCCGGAGCGTGGATCTGTACCGATGCGCGTCGCGGGAAACACGTATTGCCACATCCATGAGCGTGCCGCAGCCGGATATTTGCGCTCGAGCGCGAACGGGATTGATACAGCCTCGTGACCC
Organism: uncultured Klebsiella sp.; assembly: GCA_964610955.1. GTDB lineage: Bacteria > Pseudomonadota > Gammaproteobacteria > Pseudomonadales > UBA5518 > UBA5518. The sequence goes on from CAZSYV010000040.1 coordinate 21,921, forward strand.
GTCGCGGAATCGCGTTCGAACAGCGTTCTGCGCGCGGCAAGGTGGCGTTGCAGCGGCACGATCAGCTCGCCAGGCAGAGTAACCACACGGTCCTTCGCGCCCTTGCCGTCGCGTACCAGGATTGCGCGGTGAGCGAAGTCCAGGTCCTTCACGCGCAGCCGCACGCTCTCCATCAACCGCAGGCCGGATCCGTACTGCAGGCAGCAGATCAGCCAGTGTGCGCCTCTCAGGTTGTGAAGAACGCGTGCGACTTCCTCCATGGACAGCACCACCGGGATACGCTTCGGGCGCCGGGCGCGTGTCACCGAGTCGAGCTGCCCGAACGGTTGCCCCAGCACCTCGCGATACAGGAACAGCAGCGCATTCAGTGCCTGGTTCTGCGTGCTGGCGCTGACGTTGCGATCGACCGCAAGGTGGGTGAGAAACGCTTCCACTTCGGCCGTTCCCATATCCTGTGGATGGCGGATCCCATGGAAGCGGATGAAGCGCAGGATCCATCCGAGGTAGGTCTGCTCCGTACGATAGCTCAGGTGGCGCGTCCGCATCCGCTCGCGGATCTGATCCTGCAACCGTTGTGCCGCCATGGTTCGACCTCCCTGTCGAATACGTGGCCAGTCTACCCAAGACACATCAGGGAGCAAGCTGCCAGCATCCCTGCCGTGTCGACGACTGGTGCTCGCGAACAGCGGATTTCGAACTTCGACTGAAGGCCGGCGTGCATGTGGTTGCATGCTATACGGACGGTTCCCGTAAAAGCACCGCGCCGGAGCGCGCTCCGCCAGACAGGGTCACCGGCGAAGGACATTGATTTTCATGCTGATTTGACCGGATGGGTGCGATGTCTATACTGCGTTTCAGGCATGGTGGGGCTGCCGGCTAGGCGGGAGAGTTCTGTGTTTGAACGTGGACATATGCCGTCCATACAATGTTAGGCATCACAAAGTACAGCATCGTGACCAACAGCAACGATTCCGTCACACT
>CAZSYV010000041.1:0-22880 GCA_964610955.1 uncultured Klebsiella sp.
TGTGCGAGCGCATCGGCGCCATGCCGGCACCACCGCCGATGAACACCATCTCGGCGCGCGTCTCCTTGGCAAAGAACTCCCCGAACGGGCCAAAGACGCGGAGCTTGTCACCCGGCTTCAGGTTGAACACGTACGAGGACATCTTGCCGGGCGGGATTCCCTTCGACCCCGGCGGTGGCGTTGCGATACGGATATTGAACTTGAGAAGCCCCTTCTCGTCGGGGTAGTTGGCCATCGAGTAGGCACGCACCACCGTCTCGTCGACCGTCGAGCTCAGGTCGAAGAACCTGAAACGCTCCCAGTCGCCTCGGTACTGCGGAGCAATGTCGAAATCACGGTACTGCACCGTGTGCGGCGGGATTTCCAGCTGCACGTAGCCACCGGCACGGAAGTCGACGCTCTCGCCCTCGGGGAGCTTCAGCACCAGTTCCTTGATGAAGGTGGCGACGTTGTCGTTCGATATCACCTCGCAGTCCCACTGCTTGACACCGAAGATCTCGGGCTCCACCTCGATCTTCAGGTTCTGCTTGACCGCCACCTGGCAGGCCAGGCGCCAGCTCTCGCGCAGCTGTCCGCGCGTGAGGTGATCCCCCTCGACCGGCAGGAAGCTGCCGCCACCATAGGTCACCCGGCAACGACACTGGCCGCAGGTTCCGCCACCCCCGCAGGCCGATGAGAGGAAGATCCCCGAGCCTGCGAGCGTCTGCAGCAGCTTGCCGCCAGCCTCGACGGTAAGCGCCCGAGAAGGGTCGTCGTTGATCTCGATCGTGACGTCCGCCGTGCTGACCAGCTTCGAACGTGCAGCCAGGATGAACACGGACAAGGCCATCACGATGACCGTGAACATGCCGACGCCCCACAAAATCGTTCCCGTGTCTACCATCATCGATATTCCCGATCCACAGGCATCAGAGTGAAATGCCGCCAAACGACATGAAACCCAGAGACATCAGGCCCACGGTGATGAACGTGATGCCAAGCCCCTGGAGTCCCTCGGGGACATCGCTGTACTTCAGCTTCTCGCGTACACCGGCAAGCGCAGTGATGGCCAGCGCCCACCCCAGGCCCGAACCGAAACCGTAGACCACGCTCTCGCCGAACATGTAGTCGCGCTCGACCATGAACAGCGAGCCGCCCATGATCACGCAGTTCACGGTGATCAACGGCAGGAACACGCCAAGCGCCTGGTACAGTGCCGGCATGTAGCGGTCAAGGAACATCTCGAGTACCTGGACGATCGCCGCGATCACGCAGATATAGCTCAGGAAGCCGAGAAAGTTCAGGTCGAGCTCCGGAAAACCCGCCCACGACAGCGCGCCTTCACGCAGCAGATAGTGAAAGATCAGGTTGTTCGCCGGCACCGTGATCGCCTGCACGACCACCACGGCGACGCCAAGCTGAAACGCCGTCTCGACCTTCTTCGAGATCGCGATGAAGCTGCACATGCCGAGGAAGAACGCGAGCGCCATGTTCTCGACGAAAACGGAACGAACCAGCAGCGCAAGGTAGTGTTCCATCACACGACCTCCTGTGCGCGGGTCTGCGGCGCGATGCGATACGGCGCCCGCTCGACCTGATGCTTCTTCCAGGTGCGCAGCAGCCAGATGAAGCCGCCAATGATGAAGAACGCGCTTGGCGGCAGCAGCAACAACCCATTCGCCGGATACCAGCCACCGTTGTTGACGGTATGCAGCACCGGGATACCGAACAGCGAACCGCTGCCGAACAGTTCGCGGATCGTGCCGACAGCCATCAGCATGGCACTGTAGCCAAGGCCGTTGCCAATGCCGTCGACGAAGCTTGGAATCGGTGGATTCTGCATGGCAAACGCCTCGGCGCGGCCCATCACGATGCAGTTGGTGATGATCAGGCCGACGAACACCGAGAGCTGCTTGGAGATCGTGTAGGCGACGGCCTGCAGGATCTGGTCGACCACGATCACCAGCGAGGAGATCACGATCATCTGCACGATCATGCGGATGCTCGAGGGCGTGTGGTTGCGCAACAGCGAGATCAGCAGGTTCGAGAACGCCGTGACCAGCGTCAGGGCGACCGACATCACGAACGCCGTCTTCAGGCTGGAGGTCACCGCGAGCGCGGAGCAGATCCCGAGAATCTGCAGCGCGATCGGGTTGTTGTTGAAGATCGGCGTGACCAGTATTTCCTTGAGCTTCGTCGACATCAGGCCTGCCCTCCACGAATCCTGTTCAGGTACGGGCCGAAGCCGTGCTCACCGAGCCAGAAGTGCAGCATGTTCTCCACGCCCTTGCTGGTCAGCGTCGCCCCCGAGAGCCCATCGATCCTGTGCGCTGCATCGGCAGACGAGGGATCGACGGCACCCTTGGCCACCGAGATGTCGACCTGCCCGTTCGCATCGAAGACCTGCTTGCCCGGCCACAGCGCCTTCCACTTCGGATTGTCGACCTCGCCGCCGAGCCCGGGGGTTTCCTTCTGATCGTAGTACGCCAGCCCGACCACCGTGCGCGCATCCCCCTCGAGCACGAGAAAGCCATAGAGCGTGCTCCACAGCCCATAGCCACGGATCGGCAGCACGATTTTCTCCAGTTCACCACCTTCCTCGAGGAGGTAGACCTGTGCGTACTTCTCGCGTCGCTTGATGCTGGCGATGTCCTCGTCCGCAGGCAACGCAGCGGAGAGGCTCGTGTCCTTGGCCGCCTTGACCTGATCGTAGCGCTGCGGGTCGAGCTCGGGACGCTCGGCAAGGGTCTGCGCGTCGAGGTAGCTGCCCGTGTCGAGGTCGACCATGCGCACCTGGAAGCGACCGAACAGCGCATCGATGCTCGCTGCGTCACTCGCTCCGGCTGGCAGCATTCCCGCGGCAGAGAGCACGTTCTTCTTGCGATCGAGCTGCTTGTTCGCCGTCTGCGCCGGTTTCAGCACCACGGCAGAGCCTGCGACGATCACCGAGCAGACGATACACAGCAGGAAAGCGACCAGTAGGGTTCCGCCGGTGGTTTCCTTCTTAATCGCTGGCATAGCGCGCCGCCCTCCGCTTGATGTTCGCACGCATGACGATATTGTCGATCAGCGGCGCAAAGATGTTCGCGAACAGGATCGCGAGCATCATCCCCTCGGGATAGGCGGGGTTGACCACGCGGATCAGCATGACCATCACCCCGATGAGGATGCCGAAGGCGTACTTGCCCGCATCGGTCATGGCCGCCGAGACCGGGTCGGTTGCCATGAACACGGTGCCGAGTGCCCAGCCGCCAAGCACGAAGTGCCAGTAGAACGGCACACCGAACATCGGGTTGGTGTCCGATCCGATCGCGTTGAACAGCAGGCCCATCGCAGCCGTGCCCAGCGTGACGCCGAGCATGATTCGCCACGAGGCAATTCCGGTCCACAGGAGGATCGCGGCACCGATCAGGATCGCCAGCGTCGATACCTCGCCGATGCTGCCCGCCATCTGTCCGATGAACGCCTGCATCCAGCTCAGCTTGGCGGTGATCGCATCGATGCCGCCGCTGGCGCCGAGCGCGAGCGCGGTAGCTCCACTGAGGCCATCGAGCGCCTGCGAGCTGGCTCCGCTCGCCCCATCGAGCGCAGACCAGTCGAACGCCGTCCACACGGTGTCACCGGAGATCTGTGCCGGGTAGGCAAAGAACAGGAATGCACGCCCGACCAGGGCCGGGTTGAGGAAGTTCTTCCCGGTGCCCCCGAAGACCTCCTTGCCGACCACGACCCCGAAGCTGATGCCGATCGCGACCTGCCACAGCGGGATGTCCGGGGGCAGGATCAGCGCGAACAGGATCGACGTGACAAAGAAACCCTCGTTGACCTCATGGCCGCGCACCGCGGCGAAAAGAATCTCCCAGGCGATGCCGACGGCAAAGGTCACGGCATAGATCGGAACGAAGTAGCACGCCCCCTGCCACAGGCAGTCCCAGATGCTGTTCGGGTCATATCCCGCCGCAAGCCCGATCAGCCAACCGTGCCAGCCGGCCTTCTGCGCAACCCCTGCCGCTTCCATCAGCAGGTTCGCCTGGTACCCGACGTTGTACATGCCGTAGAACATCGCCGGGAATGCCGCCAGCCAGACCGTGATCATGACCCGCTTCAGGTCGATGCCATCACGTACATGGGCGTGCGTGCGCGTGACGCTCGAGGGTGAGAACAGCAGTGTGTCGATCGCCTCGTACAGCGGATAGAGCACGCGGTAGCGGCCGTCTTCCTGGAAATGGGGTGCAATCGAATCGAGCAATCGCCGCAGCGCCTTCATGTCATGCCTCCGCCTCGATTTGCGTCAGGTTGTCGCGCAGGATGGGACCGAACTCGTACTTGCCCGGGCAGACATAGCTGCAGAGCGCGAGGTCCTCTTCGTCGAGTTCGAGTGCACCGAGCTTCACCGCCATTTCCACATCGCCGATCACCAGTGACTTCAGCAACGGTGTCGCCAGGATGTCGAGCGGCATCACTTTCTCGTAGGCGCCGATCGGCACGATTGCCCGCGCACTGCCGTTGGTCGAGGTGTTCATCGCCAGACGCCTTGTGCCAAGCAGCCGCGAGAGATAGATGCCCATCACCGAATGCCGATCGAGGCCCGGTGACAGCCACCCCATGAACTGCCGCTCACGTCCTTCGGGGAGCACCGAGACCTGCATGTGGTGGCGCCCGAGAAAGGCGAGCGCCCCGTGGGCACGCCGGCCACCGAGCACACTGCCACTGATGATGCGCTGCTCGCCGGGGAGCAGTTCGCCGGCACACAGCTCATCGGTACTCGCGCCAAGCATCGTGCGCAACAGCCGCGGCTGCCTCACCCCGGGGCCGCCAAGCGCAACGATGCGCTCACTGTCCAGACGCCCCGTGGTGAACAGGCGCCCGATTGCGGCAACGTCCTGGTAGCCGATCGACCATACCGTCCGGTGCTCGTTCACCGGGGCGAGAAAATGGATGTGCGTGCCGGCGAGCCCCGCAGGATGCGGGCCATCGAAGGCCTCGTGCACCACCCGCGCGCCCTCGACCCGTGGGGTATCCGCCCCAGCGCGACCGATGATGAAGACCTTGCCGTCGGTCAGTGCACTCAGGACCTGCACGCCGTGCCGGAAGTCCTCCACGCGATCGGCCAGCACCAGCAGCGGATCGGCGGCGAGAGGACGCGTGTCGATCACCCCGACGAAAATTGCATGCGGCACGCTCTCGGGTGCCGGCACCTTGCTGTAGGGGCGGGTGCGCAGCGCAGTCCACAGGCCGCTCGCGGTCAGGTTGTCGCGCACCTCCTCCCGGGTCAGCGAGGCGAGTCGCGCCGCGTCGTATCTGGCGAACTCGCGCTCCTCGTCGCCATCGACGTCGATCACCACCGACAGCAGCATCCGCTTCGGTCCACGGTTGATCGCCGCGATGGTGCCGGCTGCCGGCGCCGTGAACTGCACGCCCTCGATCCTGCGGTCCGAGAACAGAACCTGACCCTTGGCCACGCGGTCACCGACGTGTACCGCCATCGCCGGTTTCAGGCCGAAGTAATCGGGTCCGAGCACGGCAACGGTGCGCACGCGTGGTCCGTCGTGTACACGCTGCTCAGGCTCACCGCTGATAGGCAAGTCAAGTCCTCGACGAATCGATATCATGCGCATCCCGCCCAGTCGTGATCAGGAAACCGCTCCCGTATCGACACGGGAGCGGAAGATCGGATCTCAGTCGTTGCGCGGCCACTGCCACGCGACGTTTGCCATTTCCGGATAGCTTGCGTAATGCACCCCGGCAACCTGCTCGAGCACACGGTAGACCTGGCAGGCATAGCCGAACTCGTTGTCGTACCAGAGGTAGAGAATCGCACTGTTGCCCTGCACGATCGTCGCCTGGGCATCGTGGATGCATGCCGCCCGTGAGCCGACGAAATCCGAGGAAACCACCTCGGGTGAGGCGGTGAAGTCGATCTGACGGCTCAGTGGCGAGTGCAGCGACGCCCAGCGCATGTACTCGTTGACCTCCTCGACCGTCGTCGGGCGCGCCAGGCTGAGGTGCAGGATCGCCATCGAGACATTCGGCACCGGCACCCGAATCGCGTTGCCGGTCAGCTTGCCCGCCAGCGACGGCAGCACCTTGGCAACCGCGCTCGCGGCGCCGGTCTCGGTGAGCACCATGTTCAGTGCCGCACTGCGCCCGCGCCGGTTCTTCTTGTGGAAGTTGTCGATCAGGTTCTGATCGTTGGTATAGGCATGCACCGTCTCGACATGCCCGGACAGCACGCCGAACTGCTCGTCCATCGCCTTCAGCGCCGGCACGATCGCATTCGTCGTGCACGAGGCTGCCGTGATGATCCGGTCCTCGGGGGTGATCTGGTCGTCGTTCACTCCATGGACGATGTTCTTCAGCGTCCCCTTGCCCGGTGCGGTCAGCACCACCTTCCACACGCCCTTCGCCTGCAGGTGACGCGACAGTCCCTCTTCATCGCGCCACTTGCCCGTGTTGTCGATGACGATGGCGTCGTTGATCCCATAGGCGGTGTAATCGACACTTTCCGGCGCATCGGCGTAGATCAGCTTGATCTCGTTGCCGTTGGCGATGAACGAGTTGCGCTCCTCATCGACGCGAATCGTGCCCTTGAACGAGCCGTGCACCGAATCGCGGCGCAGCAGCGCGGCGCGCTTGACCAGATCGTCATCGCTCGAGCGGCGCACCACGATCGCACGCAGGCGCAGCACATCGCCCCCGCCGGTCTTCTCGATCAGCAGGCGCGCCATCAGGCGCCCGATGCGTCCGAAGCCATACAGCACCACGTCACGGGGTGCATCGAGCGGTTTTGCCGTGCTGCCGATCAGATCGTGCAGTTCCTTGCGCAGGAACGCCTCGGGACTGACACCCGCCTCGCGCGGGCCAGCCATGTACGCCATCGTGAGATGGCCGATATCGACCTGCCCGGCCCCGAGGTCGAGCTGCCCAAGCACCTCGATCAACGGCCAGGTCTCGAACTCGGACAGCTCGTTCTGTTCGACCTGGCGTACGAAGCGGTGGATCTTCATGATCTCCAGCACGGACTTCGACGCTAGCGAGCGTCCGTAGATGAAGACCTTGAGGTTGCGCTCCCGGTTGAGCCTGCCGACGATGGGGATCATCGCCTCGGCCAGTGCCTCGCGCTGTTTCCAGTCGCTGAAATAGTCTGCGGGTTTCGGTCGCTTGCGCAGGGTCATGTGGTGGCCTCGGTTGCGGCTGAAACGGGGCCCGGACTCCTTGACGGTCTTCTACGCCCCTTTGACGGCGGCGTATTATGGGCAGTCACCGCGGGTGCCGCAACTGCAGAGCCCGTACAACTTGCGTTCGATTGTCACAGATCATCATGTCACCCTCTTTGCCACTTCCTGCACTGCCCCGTACCGGCGAGCGCGCACGCTGGGGCGGGCTTGCCCCCGGTGCCGATGCGCTCGCACTGGCCACACTCTCACGCGCCCACCCGGCGACCCTGGTCGTGATCACCGCGACCGGCGCCGGTGCCGAGCGCCTCAGGGAGGAACTTTGCTTCTTTCTTGATCTCGACCCGCAGCGGGCACAGGCACTGCGGCTTCCTGACTGGGAGACCCTGCCCTACGACCGCTTCTCACCGCATCAGGACCTGGTCTCGGAGCGACTTCTGGCGCTGTCGCGCCTGGCTCGCGCCGAACCCGTGCTGCTGATCGTTCCGGTGGCAACACTGATGCAGCGCCTTGCGCCCATCGCCCACGTGAGTGCTGCGGCACTCGCTCTCGCGCCCGGGCAGCACATGCGCATCGGGCAATTGCGGGAAACGCTGCAGGACGCGGGCTATCGCCTGGTCGACAACGTCTACGAGCACGGCGAGTTTGCCGTACGGGGGTCGATCGTCGACCTGTTCCCGATGGGCCAGGACAGCCCGGTGCGGGTCGAGTTCTTCGACAGCGAGATCGAGACCCTGCGCACCTTCGACCCCGAATCCCAGCGCTCACTGTCTCCCATCGAGCAGCTCGCACTGCTTCCGGCGCGTGAGCACCCTTTCGACGCGGCGGCAATCGAGGGTTTTCGCCGCCGCTGGCACGCGCGCTTCGACAACGACCACCGCGCCTGCCCCGACTACCAGGATGTGGCTCACGGTATCGCACCAGGCGGCATCGAGTACTTCCTGCCCCTGTTCTTCGATACCTGCGCAACCCTGTTCGACTATCTGCCGCCCGAGAGCCTGGTGTGCATCGAGGAAGGCGTTCGCACCGAGATCGATCGTACCTGGCAGTCGGTCGAGGAACGCTATCGCAGCCTGGCAGGCGATCTGAGCCGTCCACTGCTCGAACCCGCAGAGATCTATCTGCGCCCCGATGAGGTGTTCAGCGAGCTCAAGTCCTTCGCCCGCATCGACTTCGGGCCGACACCGCCGCCCGAGCGCGCCGGTGCGCATGACTTCCACACGCACGAGGCTCCCCGGTCCGGCGAGCAACACGCACGTGATGCGGTCGCGCGCATCGCGGCGCTGGCACAGGCACCCGGGTACCAGCGACGACTGTTCTGCGCCGAGACCACCGGGCGCCGCGAGGTGCTCGACGAACTGCTCGTTCGCGCCGGCATCAACGCACCGGTGGTGGCCAGCTGGAGTGAGTTTGCTACCGGTGAGGTGCCGCTTGCACTGACCGTCGCCCCCCTCGCCGAGAGCTTCGGACTTGGCGATCCGCGGTGGCTGCTGATCGCCGAATCAGCGCTGTTCGGCAGACGCGCAACGCAGCGGCAGCGTCGAGGCCGCAGCCCCGAAGGTTGGGACAGCGCGATCCGCGACCTGTCCGAACTCGCGATCGGCGCGCCGGTGGTACACCTCGAACACGGGGTCGGCCGCTACCTCGGCCTGCAGACACTGGATGTGGGCGGCGAGCACGGCGAATTCCTCTGCATCGAATACGCGGAACAGGCACATCTCTTCGTACCGGTGACCTCGCTCGGCCTGGTGAGCCGCTACTCGGGCATCGATGACGAGACGGTGCCGCTGCACCGCCTTGGCAGTGACCAGTGGGCCCGCGCGCGGCGCAAGGCGCAGGAGAGGATCCATGACGTCGCGGCCGAACTGCTGGAGGTCCACGCGCAGCGCAGGGCGCGCCCTGGCAGGGCATTCGAGCATCCCGGCGTGGCGTACGAGGCGTTTGCAGCGACCTTCCCCTTCGAGGAGACGCCCGACCAGGCGGCAGCGATCACGGCGATCATCACCGATATGTGTGCACCACAGGCGATGGATCGCCTGGTGTGCGGTGACGTCGGTTTCGGCAAGACCGAGGTTGCCATGCGCGCCGCCTTCATCGCCGTTCACGCCGGGCGTCAGGTGGCGGTGCTGGTCCCCACCACACTGCTCGCACGCCAGCACTTCGATACCTTCAACGACCGTTTCGCCGACATCCCGGTGACGATCGAATCAGTATCGCGTTTTCGCTCGGCGAAGGAGCAGAAAGAGGTTCTCGCACGCGTTGCCGCCGGGCAGGTCGACATCCTGATCGGCACCCACACACTGCTCGGCGCCGATGTGCGCTACCACGATCTGGGGCTGGTCGTCATCGACGAGGAACACCGCTTCGGCGTTCGGCAGAAGGATCGCCTGAAGGCACTTCGTGCGAACGTCGACATCCTCACGCTGACCGCGACACCGATTCCGCGCACGCTGAACATGGCGATGGCGGGACTGCGCGACCTGTCGATCATCAGCACTCCGCCTGCACGCCGACTCGCGGTCAAGACCTTCGTGCAACGCCACGACGACGGCCTGGTGCGCGATGCACTGCAGCGCGAGCTGCGCCGCGGAGGCCAGGTATTCCTGCTGCACAACGACGTGAAGAGTATCGCGCGGCGGGCGGAGGAGGTCGAGGCACTCATCCCCGGAGCGCGTGTCGCCATCGCCCACGGCCAGATGCGTGAAAACGAACTCGAGCGGGTGATGGCAGACTTCTACCACCGGCGCTTCGACGTGCTGTGCTGCACCACGATCATCGAGACCGGCATCGACATCCCGAACGCCAACACGATCGTGATCGAGCGAGCCGACCGTTTCGGGCTGGCACAGCTCCACCAGCTGCGCGGGCGCGTCGGGCGCTCGCACCACCAGGCCTATGCCTTCCTGCTGACTCCCGAGGAACGGGCGATGACCGCCGATGCGCGCAAGCGACTCGATGCGATCGCAGCCACCGACTCGCTTGGCGCCGGATTCCAGCTCGCAACGCACGACCTCGAAATCCGTGGCGCGGGCGAGCTGCTCGGTGAGGAACAGAGCGGACAGATCCAGGCCATCGGCTATTCGCTCTACATGGAGCTGCTGGAGCGGGCCGTGACGGCACTGCGCTCGGGGCGCGAGATGAACGCAGAGATGGACCTGCGCAGCGTGCTGGGGATCAACCTGCGCGTACCGGCGCTGATCCCGGAGGACTACCTCCCCGACGTGCACAACCGCCTGATCCTGTACAAGCGCATCGGCTCGGCACAGGGTGAGGAGGAGCTGCAGCGCCTGGAGCTCGAGATGATCGACCGCTTCGGGCTCATCCCGCCGCAGACACGCACCCTGTTGCGCATCGCCCGCCTGCGCATTGCAGCGCAGGCACTCGGAGTCGTGCGCATCGAGGCCACGGCAAGCGGCGGCCTGGTCGAATTCGGCACGACCACCCGGGTCGATCCGTTGACGATCGTCGACCTGGTGCAGCAGGATCCACGTCGCTACCGTCTCGACGGTGGCACGCGGTTGCGCTTCACGGAGCACACGAGCGATGCAGCCACACGAATCGACTGCATCGAGCAGCTCGTGGCCCGACTCGGCCGCCCTGCCTCGATGCAGGTGCAGGGCAGTCGATCGACCCGGCCGGCAAGGAGACTGACACGGTGATTGGCCAACGAGTCCTGATACTGCTCGGCGCACTGCTGCTTGCGTCTTCCATACCCGCAGCTGCACAGACGGAGCTGGAAGTCCCCGCAATGGCTGCCGGCACGGCAGGTGGCAGCGAGCTCGCACAGGCGGCGTGGGTGCAGATCGAAATGATCGTCTTTCGCCAGCTCGACACGACGAGTGCGGGCGATGAGCGCTGGCCCGACAGACCCAATCTTTTCTATCCCGAACCACTGAGGCGGCTCGAGGAACCCGTGACCGAAAGGGAGGTCGCGAGCGGACCGACCGCCTTCCGACAGCTCGGCACCGCACAGTGCGTGCTCGAGCGCGAAGCCGCGCGCATCGGTACATCGTCAACGTACCGCTTGCTGGCATACCGGGCGTGGCGCCAGCCCGCTGCCGACGCGACGACCACGCACCTGCTGATCACCGGGGGCGCAACGCATGGCGAACACCACGAGCTCGAAGGCAGCGTGACGATCAGGAACATCGACGCACCGGAGGCCCTGCTGAACCTCTGGCTCAACGACTTCGTCACCTCGACGACAGGCGCTGAAGCGCAAATCGGAGTCGTATTGCCCGCAATCCCTCCACCACCCGTGATCGAGTGGAGCGAGCCAGTGGACAATGATGGTGCAATGACCGAGGGGGGGCAGGAAGCACCAGCAACGCCAAGCGCCACCTCACCCGAGCCCGAGGGGTCCAGTGGGGAACCCGTGCGCGCCACGCGCAGCGTGGTGCTGCGTACCGCGCGCAGACTGGCACCGGGCGAGCTGCACTACATCGACCACCCGCTGTTCGGTGTATTGATCACTGCAACTCCACTGAATGTTCCGTCCCAGCCCGGGTCCACACCGGTGGATTCAGCAATTCCCGCCGCGACCACTGGAGAGCGCTAGGCTAGCTGCGCCGGCACTCGCACCACTTGCCCCCGACACGCCGCGGCATGCTCGCGCATGTGCCCCACTGCTATCGGCCGGCTGGACAGCTCCGCCGCCCGGTTCACCACCACGGCCAGCATCGCCTGGCGCAGTCCAGGCTCGCGGGCAAGCACGGTCTCGGGCATCGCGGTCATCCCGACCAGATCACAGCCATCACGGCGCAGGCGTCCAATCTCTGCCGCAGTCTCCAGCCAAGGCTCCTGCGTGCAGCCATGGATACCGTCCGCGCGCAGTTGCACGCCGGCCTCAGAGGCTGCCAGCAGCTCACACAGTCCGGCATCGAAAGGATGCGTGAACTCACGGTGCCCGAGCGCCAGCAGCACACCTTCGTCGAAACTGCTTTCACGCCCCGAGGTGCAGTCGATGATCTGCCGTGGCAACCACATCGTTGCGGGCAGTGGCGCATCGGCGATGCCGCCGACGGTGTTGAGCGCAACGACCTGCGTCGCGCCCGGATCGGCAAGCGCACAGCGGTTTGCCCGATAGTCGATCCGGTGGGGTGCGATCGACTGCGGTTCGCCGTGACGAGCGAGATACAGCACGGGCAGGCCAGGCGGCGTCCCCGTGCGTACCGGCGCCGAGGGTTCGCCCCACGGCGTGCGCACTTGCGTGACTCACTGAGGATGGAGTCCTGCGGCAACGAGACCGCACTGTCGCCCACGATCCCGATGCACCGGATATCGCCCATGCCCAAACCGTCCTCCGTGCGCCACGAAGGCGGGTCACCGCAAGGCTCGACAGCGTACCCGATTTAAAGTGATATGCTGAGGTCGATCCCGGGCAAAGACGAGGGTCCCGCATGAAAACGGCAAGACCAGTGGTTGGCAACTGGTATCAGGAAACCAACCAGGGCAGCATCTTCGAGGTCGTCGCCTACGACGAAGATGAGCAGACGATCGAGATCCAGCATCTCGACGGGGAAGTCGAGGAATACGACCTCGAGACCTGGGCCGAACTGGCGATCGCAGGAATTGCCGCACCCGAAGACTGGCGCAGCGGCTTCGAGCTGGCCGAGGAAGATGCGGAGGACCCCGATGACCCGATGCGTCCCGACGACTGGTCAGGTGCGCTGAACCAGGTCGAGGCAGACGAGATCGAGGGCGACGACGACTGGACCGAGTGATCCTCCCGGCCCCTGACGGCAGCGGCAGCGGCTTGCACCCACGTCATGACTGTGTTTACATACAGCACGTGTGATGGGATCCGTGCCATGAATCAGTTGACCGCTCGCCAGCACCAGGTTCTCGATCTGATACGACGCCACATCGACGATACCGGCTACCCGCCGACGCGCGCCGACATCGCGCGCGAGCTTGGTTTTCGTTCCGCCAATGCGGCCGAGGAACACCTGCGGGCCCTGGCACGCAAGGGGGTGATCGAGATGACCGCGGGCACATCACGCGGCATCCGTCTCAACGGCGACAGCGGCATCCCGGTCGTCGGACGCGTTGCTGCGGGCAACCCGCTGCTGGCAGCCGAGCACATCGAACGCCACGTGCAGATTCCGGCACGCACATTCTCACCCGCAGCGGACTACTTCCTGCGCGTCTCGGGCATGAGCATGCGGGATGCGGGAATCCTCGACGGTGATCTGCTTGCGGTGCACAGCACCAGGGAGGCGCACGATGGGCAGATCGTCGTTGCACGCATCGACGACGAAGTCACCGTGAAACGACTGCGGCACACGCGTGAGCGTCACCTTCTGGAGCTGTTGCCCGAGAACTCCGATTTCGAGCCGATTCGTGTCGACCTGCGCAGATGTGAGTTCACACTCGAGGGCATCGGGGTCGGCATCCTGCGCGCCTGAGCGGCACGAAGGACAGAAGTAAGGACGAAGACAGCCAGTCACCACGCACAGATCCTCGGACTTCGAGACCGCAATGCGGTGAGACCTGCCTCAGTGCAGGATCCTGGTCGATTCATCGCGAGGGCCGATGAACTCGAAATCGGGCTCATCACCCGAGAGTTCGGCCGCAGCGCGCATGCCCGCCTCGACCATTGCCTTGGCGACATGAAGGCCTGCACCCGCGAGATACGCGGTGGATTCGGCAGAAAAGCGGATGTGCACCAGCGGCTCGCCATCGCCGCCCGGCAGCCTGAGCACGAACTCTCCCTGAGCGACTTCGACGAACTCAAGAACGGTTGTCAACGCACTCTCCGCATCATTGCGCATCCTGGTGCACAGTCTAGCGCATCATCCAGCGTCCTTGCTGACGACCCATTTGCCGTCGCGATGGTACGCACGCCAGCCGGTCGGCTTGCCGTCGCTTTCGCTCATCACGTACTGGCGATGCATCTTGCGGCTGTAGCGCACCTGCGCCGGGTTGCCGGCATCGTCGTGCGCCGGCGCATCGAGCAGGTAGGCATGCTTGGGATCGAGCTGTTCGCGCACCAGGCGCAGCTCCTCCACCAGGGGGGCGCGAGTCTCGCGATTCTTCGGAAAGCGACTTGCCGCCAGAAACAGCCCCGATGCGCCGTCGCGCAACACGTAGAAATCATCGACCTTCGCGCACTTCAACTGCGGCATCGGTATCGCCTCCATCCTGGGCGGCGCCGCCTGACCGTTGCGCAGCAACTTGCGCGTATTGTTGCAATCGCTGGCGGTGCACCCGAAATACTTGCCGAAGCGCCCGGTCTTCAACTGCATGTCCGCACCACACTTGTCGCACGGGATGACCGGCCCCTCGTAGCCCTTCAGCTTGAAGCGCCCGAGCTCCACCTCGTAGCCAGGGCAGTCCGGGTTGTTGCCGCACACATGCAGCTTGCGCTGGGCATCGACCAGATAGCTGTCCATGGCGGTACCGCAGAGCGCACAGCGGCGTCGCGCGCGCAGGATGCGTGACTCGGCCTCTCCGTCGTCGCTGTCGTCGTGCACCACCTCATCGCCGTGCACCAGGTTGATCGTCTCCTTGCAGCGCTCTGCCGGAGGCAGCGCATACCCCGAACACCCCAGGAACACACCGGTGCTTCCGGTGCGAATCTGCATCGGACGGCCACAGCTGGGGCAGGCGATCGAGGTTTCCACCGGCACGTTGCCGCGCATTCCGCCATCGCTCACCCTGGCCGCTTCGAAACGAGTCGAGAAGTCGGCGTAGAAGTCATCGAGAACCCTGATCCAGTCACGCTCGCCCGAGGCGATCTGGTCGAGGAACTCCTCCATCCTCGCGGTAAAGCCATAATCCATCAGGTTGGTGAACTTCTCGGCAAGACGGTCGGTGACGATATCGCCGAGCTTTTCCGCATAGAAACGCCGGCTCTCGAGCCGAGCGTAGCCACGATCCTGGATCGTCGAAATGATCGATGCGTAGGTAGATGGCCTGCCGATGCCACGCTTCTCGAGCTCGCGCACCAGTGTCGCCTCGGTATAGCGCGCAGGAGCCTTGGTGAAGTGCTGGCTGGGCAGCAGCTGCTGCAGCTGCAACGTCTCTCCGACCTTGACATCGGGGAGTTCCACATCGTCATCCTTGCGCCCTGCAAGCGGCAATACGCGAAGAAAACCGTCGAAACGCAGGATGCGCCCGCGTGCACGCAACTCGAAATCACCCGCCTGCACATCCAGCGTGGTAGCCAGAAACTCCGCAGGCACCATCTGGCAGGCGATGAACTGACGCCATATCAGCTCGTAGAGCCGCACGGCATCACGCTCCATGCCTTCGAGCCGGGCGGGAGCCAACCGGAGATCCGAGGGACGAATCGCCTCGTGCGCCTCCTGTGCACCGGACTTGCTCGCATACACATTGGGTCGCTCGGGCAGGTAACGCGCGCCGTGCTCGGTCGTGATGAAGTCACGGCATGCCGCAACCGCCTCGGCGCTGAGGTTCGTCGAATCGGTACGCATGTAGGTGATGAAACCGGCTTCGTAGAGCCGCTGCGCCAGCGTCATGGTCTTTTTCACGCTGAAGCCAAGGCGGGTGCTCGCAGCCTGCTGCAGCGTCGAGGTGATGAACGGTGCCGAGGGGCGTGTGCGCACCGGCTTGTCTTCACGTGCCTTGAGCTCGTAGCGGGCCTGCTGCAGCGCAGCGACGGCCTTCTCGGCGCCCTCACGGCTGCGTGGCCGGAAGTTGTGCTCACCTTCACGGCGAACCTCCAGACGCAACGGCTCCCCTGCACCGGTGGTGGTCTCGGCGTGTACCTCCCAGTATTCCTCGGGCACGAACGCACGAATCTCACGCTCACGCTCGACCAGCAGGCGCACGGCAACCGACTGCACCCGCCCGGCCGAAAGCCCGCGGGCAACCTTCTCCCACAGCAGCGGCGAGAGCATGTAGCCGACCACGCGATCGAGGAAACGCCGCGCCTGCTGGGCGTTGACCCGGTCGATGTCGATCTGTGCCGGGCGTTCGAAGGCCTCCTTGATCGCCGAGCGCGTGATCTCGTTGAACACCACGCGGCGATACTTCGCCGGATCGCCACCGATCGCCTCGCGCAGATGCCAGGCAATTGCCTCTCCCTCACGATCGAGGTCAGTGGCCAGGTAGATCGCATCGGCCGCACTCGCCGCCTTGCGCAGCTCGGCAACGACCTTTTCCTTGCCGGGCAGGATCTGGTAGTTGGCGTGCCAGCCGTGTTCAGGGTCGATTCCCATCCGCTTCACGAGCTGTTCGCGCGCCTTGTCCGCGCGATAGCGCACCTTCTCATCCGCCGACAGCTTGCGCGTCGCAGCCGCACTGCGCGCACGCTCCGCCGCATCGGCACCCTTCGCGGAGCCGCTGACCGGCAGATCACGAATATGTCCCACACTGGACTTCACGACGAAGTCGCGACCCAGATACTTGTTGATGGTCTTCGCCTTTGCCGGCGACTCCACGATGACCAGCGCCTTGCCCATGATCGTGTCGAATTTCCAGGGTGTCTTGAAGAGGGGGTAGCGAACGAGGCGCCATATATACGAGCTGCCCCCTGATGGGTCAAGCGCCGACGCTGTGCATCAGGGCATTTCAGTTCGGCACATCGAGTGCTTCGCGCAGCGCTCGCAGTGCCTGCGCGATCCGCGTCACATCGGCCTCACCGCCCCTTTCATTCCAGCGCACGACCAGCCCGTCGGCCGAGCTGCGCAGCGCCTGGACGCCGCCCGGCAGATCCCTGGGCAGAAGTTTCATCAGCCCCGCAGCGCCGCGTTCCGCGCCACCGGGATGCCATCCGGAATCCCCTTCCCGTTCGAAGGAAAAACGGCGCGTGCGCACTGCCGGCCGCTCATCGATGCGCCATGGCAGCACATAATCTGCATGGCCGGCACGCGTTGCGGCAATATCGACACGCACCTGCAAACCCTGCCGTGTGGCGCTTGCACGCAGCCGCGCCAGCTGCGCCTGCCGTGGTGAAGGACGCATGGCCAGCACCGGCGCAATGACCACTGCCAGCGTCAGGATGAGAATCGGCAGAAATGATTTCACGCACGCATGCCCGGGGTGTCACCAGCACCAATTGCAGTGCCAGCGGATTTTCGGCTATGGTAATTCAACTGGTTCCGATCCGAACAACACGGAGAACGAGCACGCGATGAGCCTGTACCGACACCTTCTTCTGGGTCTGGATCTCAGCAGCGAGTCGCAGCAGGTGGTTGCGCGCGCGGTCGCGATGCGTGACGCCTTTGGCTGTGAACTCAGCGTGGTGCACGTCATCGAACCGCTCAGCTTTGCCTACGGTGGCGACATTCCGATGGACTTCTCCGGCATCCAGGAGGAAATCCACAAACAGGCACGCGCGCACCTCGCGCAGATCTGCGATCCACTCAACATACCCGAAGGCAACCGCCACCTCGTGGTCGGGCGTGCGGAGACCGAGATTCACCACATTGCCATGGAAAAGGGCATCGACCTGATCGTGGTCGGCAGCCACGGCCGTCGCGGCTTCGCCCTGCTGCTGGGTTCGACTGCCACGGGTGTCCTGCACGGGGCGAAGTGCGATGTCCTCGCGGTGCGCGTGAAGCCAGGCGAGCATTGAGCCGCTCACGCAGACCCATCTGGCCGACGATACGATTCATAAGCTGGTTTTTCGCAGGCCTGCTGGCAGCGTTTCCGTGGATTGCGCACACGACAGAGAAGTCACTCGAACAGCAGCGCGCCCTGTACCGCGACGCACTTGTCGCACTGCGTTCCGGCAATCGCCAGCCATTCCTGCGCGCACGCCCGACACTTGCCGGCTATCCACTCTACCCATACCTGGAACTCGAAGACCTGCGCCAACGCATCGGCTCCCTGCCGGATGCCGAGGTCGAGAGCTTCCTGCAGCGCCACCCCGATGAGCTTCCGGCGCTGCGCCTGCGCAACGCATGGCTGGATGTGCTGGAGAAGCGCGGCCGCTGGGCGGAGTTCCTGCGTCACTACGACGGTGACGCTGCAGACCTGCCCCGGCGTTGCACCCACGCATGGGCACTTCTGCAGACGGGAAACACCGCTGAGGCCGATCAGGCAATCGCCACACTGTGGGCCACGCCGCGCTCCCTGCCATCGAGCTGCGACTCGCCACTCGCCGCGTGGATGAAGCGGGGCAACCCGCAGCCACAGGCCGCCTGGCAGCGGTTCGAGGCGGCGGTGCTGGCTGGCGAGACGGCACTCGCCACCTATCTGAAACGATTCCTTCCCGAGGACGCGCGCACGGATGCCGAGCTGCTGCTGCAAAGCGCAGCGAACCCGGCGATCGCCAGTGACACACGCCGCTTTCAGCCACTCGATGCGCGCCGCACGCGCATCCTCGACTTTGCACTGGCACGGCTTGCGACTCGCGACTCACGGGCCGCGCGTCAGGCCCTCGAGCACGCACTACGCTCCACCGATGCGATCGACGCTTCGCTGCTGCACGGCGCCACCACACGGATCGCGAGCGCACTGGCAGCGACTTCGGCACCCGAGGCAGTACGCTGGGTCATCGGCCTGGACCCGGCCGCACGCAGTGAATCACTGGAAGAGGACGCAGTGCGCTACGCGCTGCGCAACGACGACTGGGGTGCAGTGCTGGCGACCCTGGACCTGCTGCCGGAGGGGCTTGCCACGAGCGAGCGTTGGCAGTACTGGGCGGCACGCGCACGCAGCGCCCGTGGTGACGAGGCGGCAAGGGCCTCATGGTCAGCGCTGGCGCAGACCCGCAGCTGGTACGGTTTCCTCGCTGCCGATCATCTGGGCCGTCCCTATGCAATGCAGCATCGTCGCGATGCGCCCGACAGCAGGCTCATCGACGAGGTGGGCAGGATTGCGGGAATCACGCGCGCCCGCGAGCTGGCAAGCATCGGAGCCACGCTGGAATCGCGTCGGGAGTGGGTGCATACGACACAGCGACTCGACGCCTCACGGCAGGTGGCAGCAGCCTACCTGGCCTCTCGCTGGGGATGGCATCAGCTTGCCATCATCACGCTCGCCACGGCGCAGGCCTGGGACGTGCTCGACCTGCGCTTCCCGACCATCAACCGCGATGCGTTCACCAGCGCAGCAAGACACGAGAAGGTGGACACCACCTGGCTGTACGCCATCGCGCGCCAGGAGAGCGCATTTCTCAGCAGCGCACGCTCACCGGCCGGGGCGCTCGGCCTGATGCAGGTGATGCCGGCAACGGCCAGACTGACGGCACGACAGGCGCGCATTCCCTACCGTGACAGCAGCGAACTGCTCGACCCGACGCGCAACGTGCGCATCGGCAGCAGCTACATGCGCATGATGCTCGATCGCTTCGGCCAGAACCGGATCCTTGCCGCTGCCGCCTACAATGCCGGCCCGGGACGCATCAGGCAGTGGCTGCAACGTCACCCCGACGACATCGAGAGCGATCGCTTCGTCGAGACCATCCCGTTTCGCGAGACACGCCAGTACGTGCAGAACGTGCTGAGCTTTGCCGTGATCTACGCGTATCTCGATCAACGTCAGGCGCCGCTGCTGCAACCACACGAACGGTTGATCCACAACCCCTACGCGCACACGGGGCATTGATCACCTGAGCGACCACGCATGACCCATGACATAACCGGTACTACGACGCCGGTGCGGGCGAAACCCGCTGTCAGATGACCGTGCACGGCCTACAATTCGATCTCATGCATCCATCGACAGTACGGGAACACGACACCATGCAGGCGAGACCGACCCTGCTTGCCAGGCAGCCGATCTACGACGCCTCGCTCGAAGTGGTCGCCTTCGAGTTGCTCTACCGACCCACGCTGCTCGATGCGGCAACGATCGACGATGGTGATGAAGCTTCCTCGCGCGTGCTGCTGACCGCCTTCGCCAGCAACGACATCCTGGATGTCGCCGGTGGCAAGCCGGTGTTCATCAATTTCACTGCCAACCTGATTGCCAACCCCCCGCCGATCGACCCGCAGCATCTGGTCGTCGAGGTGCTCGAGGACGTCGCCGTGACCCCGGAGGTCCTCCAGGGCGTCCAGCGCCTGCGCAGGCAGGGCTATCGCATCGCCCTTGATGACTTCCAGCACCACCCGACCCTGGCACCGCTGGTGGAACTGGCGGACATCATCAAGCTCGATGTGCTGGATCTCGGCGAGGTCAGGTTGCGCGCGGAAGTCCGCCAGCTGCGCAACTACCCGGCACGGCTGCTGGCCGAGAAGATCGAGTCCTGGGAAGTGTTCAACCACTGCGTCGACCTGGGCTTCAGCTACTTCCAGGGCTACTTCCTCGCGCGCCCCCAACTCGTGCACGGCAGGCGCATGGTTCCGGCACGCATCGCCGTGACGGCGGTGATGCGCCAGATCATGCAGCCGGACATCGACATCGCGACACTTGCCGCAGCAATCGGCAGTGACCCGATGCTGAGCTTCAACCTGATCAGGCTGGTGAACTCGTCGGCCTATCGTCGCGCCACTCCCGTCGAATCGCTGCGTGATGCGATATTCGTGCTCGGCGTGGAGCGTGTGCGTGGCTGGTGCTATCTGATGCTGCTGTCACGCCTCGATGGCAAGCCCGGAGAGCTCAAGCGCATCGCGCTGACCCGTGCGCGGTTTTGTGAACTGCTCGGCCAGCGCGTCGATCACGCCATGGCGCCACGCTGCTTCACCATGGGCGTACTGTCCTCGCTCGATGCATTCCTCGATGAACGACTCGGTGACATCATCGCGACGATGACGCTCAGCGAGGAACTGTCCCGCGCCCTGCTCGCTCACCATGGCGCAATGGGTGCGATCCTGGGCACGGCACTCGCATTCGAGACGGCATCATGGACGCAGGCCCCATGGCAGGAACTCCATCGTCTGGGAGTGGACCAGGAGTTGGTCGAAGCCCTGTACCTCGAGAGCCTGCTCTGGGTCAACACGATGCTGGGCGAGATGCGCCGGCAGATGCCGGGTCGAGTCTCGTGAGCAGATCCCGCACGCGCTCGGCATCGAAGGGCCAGCCGATTTCTTCTTCACCGCGCAAGGCGCCGGCGCGCAGCACCGGAATCTGCGTTCCATAGCGCTCGAGCAGCTGCTCGCTGTCGGCGATGTCGACACGTTCGAGGCGCAGTCCTCGTGCCTGCGCGAGCGGCACCACCAGCGCCTCGGCCAGCTCGCACAGATGACACCCCAGGGTGTGATAGAGAATGAGGTCTGCAGCGGGGACAACGAGCGGAGAAGATCGGGGCGTCACGTTCCGCTCGCCGCATCTGGCCACGACACGAAGAAGGCCGCTGGATCGAGCGGTGCGGACTCGCGCGGGGGCACTTCCTGCGTGCCCATGTAGAGGAAGCCTGCAACCCGGTCATTCTCCTGCAACCCGAGCTGCGCCGGCAGGCCATCGAGGTAAGTCACATCACCCGTGCGCCAGATGCTGCCGAAACCGAGTGCGTGCGCAGCAACCTGCATGTTCTGCACCGCACAGGCGAGCGACAGCAGCTGTTCGATCTGCGGAATCTTCGGATGCCCGACCGTACGCGAAACCAGCACGATCACCAGAGGCGCCCGCATCGGCGATGCGGCAAGCTTGTCGAGCACCTGCGCATCGGTATCCGGGCGGGCTGCACGCATCGTCCGCAGCAGCGCCTCACCGAGCCGGTGGCGCGCATCGCCTTCCACCACCAGGAAGTGCCACGGCCGCAGGTGACCATGGTCCGGTGCGCGCAACGCGGCGCGAAAGATCTGCTCGCGATCACTCCCCCGAGGTGAGGGATCGACCAGGCGCTGACTGGACGCCCGGCTCAGGAGCGCACTCAAGGTTTCCATCGTTTCCGACTCCGACACACGACATGGGAATCGACACAGTGCTGCGAATGGCCGGTCAGTTCAAGGGCTGGACGGCCCATGCCGGAAATGCCGCCCGGGCGCAGGGCGAGAACCCCCGATACGATCACTGCATGTCCGGATAGGGAGACGACACATCGAGATCCACGGCCTGCGCATAACCCGGCACACGCAGGCGCTGCGCCGTCCAGTCCAGATCCTCGCCACGCAGTACACCGTGGTCGAAGCGATAGATCGGTGGTGCCTCGCCGCGGCTCGCACGCTCGTCATGGTCACGACTGGCCTCGCGCACCGCCTCGTTCAACCGCTGCCACTTCAGGCAGCGCTCACGACCATGACGTTTCTCGAGCATGCGCGCGACAATGTGCGGCGCCAGGATCGTCGCACTGGCATTGTTGCCTCCGAAGCCCTTGGCATTGAGCAGGGCGACATCCAGCTCCTGTGCTGCGCGCACCTCATGCCGGCGCAGGATGGCGAGGTGCCTGTCGTGCACATCATCGGCGGTATGCTCTGCAGTCAGTATTCCCGGCAGGAGTCCGTGCGCCCAGGTGCCGAGCGTCATCACCAGCTGGTCACCTGCTGCCGCGCCGATCGAATGCCCGAGCTGCGCCTTCAGCGCACACACCGGCCATTCACGGATACCGAACACGCGGGCCGTCTCATCGAGAATATGCGACTCGGTGACGCGATTCTGCGGCGTCCCCGTACCGTGTGCCTGCACGAAGGAACGCCGACGCAAGCCCTCCTCGCCGACGATCGCACGCGCCAGCGCCGCGGCACGGGCCATCGTGAGGTAATTGCCGACACCCGGTGAGGAAATCGACTTCTTGTACCCGTCGGCATTCACGAACACATCGGCCACTGCAGCATGAACCGTGGCCCCGAGCTCGAGCGCAAGCTCATCGTCCATCAGCACCACGAACTGGGCCGACTCCGCGATCGTGAACCCGCAGTTGTCGGCAAACGGCCTGCA
>CAZSYV010000042.1:0-22347 GCA_964610955.1 uncultured Klebsiella sp.
CCGCAGTCACCTCGCCGTCCTGCGCTGCTGCCGGCGTGACGGTCCTGCTGCCCAGACTGAGCCTGAAGACATCGGCGGCAACCGATTCCGCACCGTGACCATCGCTCGCCGTGACGCGCACCTGCAGGGCAGCGGAGGGTGTGCGGGGTGCCGTGCCGCTGAAGGTCTGTGTTGCTGCATCGAACCCAAGCCAGGCAGGCAGGGGCTTGCCGCTCGAGAGCGTCGCCGAATAGCTCAGCGTGTCGTTGCGATCGACATCGCGGAAGGTCCCGGCAGGCAGCTGCCACGAAAACGCGGCACCCCTGGCAAGCTGCACATCGGGCAACGCCCGGCCGAGTCGAGGCGCGTCGTTGCTGCCCTGCACCGTCACCACCAGCTCACTGGCATCACGGGCGGGACCGTTGCCTGCCTGGTAGCCAAAACGGTCGACGACCGTCTCGCCCTCCCCCAGTCCCTGCACCTTCGGCGACCAGTCATCGAGCACATAGGCGTAGAAACCATTCGGCAGCAGTGTCAGCAGGCCGTATTCACCCCGTCGGATGCCGGGGTCCAGCACCCTCAGCGCACTACCTTCGGGGGCGCGGTCGTTGTCCAGCACATTGCCCCAGGCAAGGAGCTTGCGATCCTCGATCACGGTCGCCGCATCCGTCTCGCCGATGCCGGTACCAGGGTCATCAGTGCCCTCCTGCACCGTGACATGGAAGCCGTGGAGTGCAGAAGCCCCCAGGCTGTCGATGCCCTGCACGACGAGGTCGAACTCATCCGCATCATCGACTCCGGGCGTGCCGTGGAGCGTGCGTGCCGGTGCATCGTATTGCAGCCACTGCGGCTCGCGCGTGTAGCCTGATACCGAGACCCGATTCAGAACCTCATCGCCATCGGCATCGACGAAGAGGTTCTGTGGCAGTACCAGACGAAATTCAGCACCCTGGACAAGCATCTGGTCGCCGACCGGGTTGGCCACCGTCGGCGCCCGGTTCATCAGCTCGCGCAGCGTGACTGCGCTGCCATTGGCAAACTCGACCGTATCGATCACCGTGCCACTGGCGGTGCCATGGGGTGCAAAGTGGCCCACCCGAACCACATCACCCACATCCGTGTAACGGATCAGCAGATCGTCACCCTGGATCTCGATGCGCAGATCCTCGCGTGCCACACCGGCACCGAAGCTGATCGTGTTGCCGTCTCCTGCCTCGACCCCGTCGTCGATGGAGTCCTCGCCATCTCCGGGCGTAAACACATAGGCGTCGCGCCCCGCACCACCGCGCAGCAGATCGTTGCCACGACCGCCGGTCAGCACATCCTCACCTGCACCAGCCTCCAGCACATCGTCACCATCGTAGCCATAGAGCCGATCCGCCACGCTGGTGCCGGTGAGCAGATTGCCCGAGCTGTCTCCCTCGACGACGAAGGTCCAGGACACCAGGGTGGCGTAGTCCGCCACGGTGGCGTCGGCAAACTCGAAGCGCTCGACGGCTCGAGCGCCAAGCACATCGTCTGGATCGAAACCGCTCAGGCGCACGAGGTCATCGTTTTCGCCATAGGCGATCAGCAGCACATGGCCACCCTTGCCGTCGGGCTCGAAGCGCAGGTTGTTGCGCAGCGCCTCCGCTGCGATGCCCGGCCCGAACCACAGCACGTTTCCAGCATCCGCGGCAGCGATGTCCTCGATGTTCACGACACCATCACCCCGGTTCACGAGGTAGGTATCGTTGCCACCCTGACCCATGAGCCAGTCACCGCCGGGCGTCGCCACGATGCAATCATTGCCCTCCCGGCCCCAGATCCGGTCGTTCAGCGAGGTACCGGAAAGCACATCATCTTCCGGCGTGCCGATGATGTCGAAACCGTTCGCGAGCAGTTCCTCGTAGTCGATTTCCTCGCCCTCGAACCCAAAACGGAAACGTTGCACCGCGCGCGGTCCCAGTGGATCGTGCGGATCGAAATCCGACAGCCGGATACGGTTGCCGCTGTCGGGAAGGTCGATGAGCAGGAAGCCCTCGTCATCGTACGAGAGATGCAGATCACGCAGCCTCGTGCCTTCGGGCAGTACGAGCACGTTCGGCGAATCACCGCTCTCGGAGTCGATGATGGTGTCGACGCCACCATCGGCCTCGATGAGGTAGAGATCACCTCCTGCGCCACCGCTCAGCGTATCGTCGGCTTCGCGCCCTTCGATCCGGTCGGCAAAGGCGGTTCCCCCGAGGAGGTCGACATCCGGGGTGCCGACGATGTACACACGGCGCGCAAGCAGATCGGCGAACGACACCGTCGTGCCATCTCCATACAGTTCGATCTCATCCACCGGCGGTTGCATACCGGCCAGTCTGGGGTCGAAACCGGGGAAGCGAAGTGCATCCCCCTTCTCGGTGAGCCGCAGCAGCAGCTCGCGGCCGTCGAACTCGAGGCGCAGGTCCTCGATGCGGACATCTCCGCTCAGCCGGATACGGTTGAGGTCCTGCTCGCGCCATGTCTCACCGACGGTGACAAGGACGGGGCGCATGCCATCCTCCACGTGGATGGCGTAGGTATCCGAGCCCGGACCACCATGGAGGCGATCGGCCCCACCGTAGCCTTCCAGCCAGTCATCACCCGGCCCGCCGGTCAGTGTGTCGGCAAACTCGGTGCCCTCGAGCCAGGCACCCCCATCACCACTTGCCGATCGAGAGACTCCCGCAGCCTCGATCGTCTCGGCCGCGATCTCGCTGCCATCGGCGAAGCGGATGATGTCTATCGAACGCGTCTGCGTCGCCCGGCCCGGATCGAAACCGCGCAGGATCAGCCGATCCTGAGGCTGTCCGGCGAATTCGATGAGCAGATCCATGCCACGCTCCGAGAAGCGCAGATCCTCGAAGCGAATGCCGTCGCCGAAACTCAGTGTGTTCGGCGCATCATCGATGCCGTCACCCCACCCACCATCATCACCATCACCAGGGTACGACCCACGAGCCGCCTCGTGTGAGGGTTGGTAGAGCGCAAGCACCCGGTGCTCATCGTCGATGGTGGTCTCGCCATCACCCGAACGATAGACATAGGTGTCGCCTCCCCACTCGCCATGGAGAACATCATTTCCCGTGCCTCCCAGAAGCACATCGGCACCCCAGCCCCCATGGATGAGGTCGTCTCCGGCACCCCCGTCGAGCACATCGTCCCCGTCACCACCAAGGATCAGGTCATCACCTTCGCCCCCCGCGATGGTGTCATCCCCTGCCAGGCCAAGCACGATGTCCCTGCCCGCGCCCGCATCCAGAACATCGTCTGTGGCAGTGCCATAAAGCAGGTCATCGTCTTCGGTCGGCGTGTTGCGAACGAAGTGTGGTGCAGCGAAAGGATCACCGAACTGTGCATAGGCCACGGCTTCCAGTCCACCAGTCGGTGCCACCTTGCCGCTGAGCTCGAAGCCCGTGCCATCGAAGGCGAGCACTGATGCACTCGTGGCAGTCTGCAGGGCGCTGCCGTTGGCATGCAGCCAGGCGCTCAGGTCGAAGATGCGTACTCCGCCATCGGCATCGATGAACTGGAGACGCTCCAGATCGCCACGTGGTGCATCAGCCGAAGAGCCACTCAGGGTGATCGTGCCTCCCGCACCGGCATCGATCTGCAACACCACATGCCCTTCACGGTCGAGCTGTACAGAGAGCATCTGCGGCGTGATGCTGCTGCCAAACGAGAGCGAATCCAGCCCCTCGCCTGCAAGCAGGCGATCGTTGCCATCCCCGTAATTGAAGACGACCGTGTCATCGCCTTCCCTCGATTCGATCTCGTCTGTCCCGTTTTCGCCCCCGATCAGGTCGTCGCCCCAGCCCGTGTGAATCACATCATCGCCAGTGCCGCCCAGCACGAGGCTGTCGCCACCGCCGAGATAGACCGCATCGTTGTTACCGCGTGCAAGCACCGTGAGTCGCTGGTAACCGTAGCCGGAAATCACGTCATCGGCCTGGCTGCCAAGAAGTGTTCCCGGCCCGCTCTCGTCGTATTGCTGCCAGCCCATCGTGCCGCCGTCGGCACGGTCGATGAGTTCGGCGAGTGTCCACTCGGTGCCATCATCGAAACGAAAGTGCTGGATTGCGCCTTGCGCGAGGTCATCCCAGCCCTGCGTGCGCACGACCAGCGCGTCGTCGCCACCGATGCCGATGACAAGGCTCTCGTAGCCCGTATCCTCGGGCTGCGGAGCCCACCAGCCTCTCTCGCCAAGCTGGATCGAGAGGTCCTCGGGACGGATTCCCGGTGCGAACTGCACCGTGTCGCTGGCCAGAGCGAGTCGCTCGCCGAATGCCTCGTCCAGTCCCATGCCGGGAGCCACGATGTAGCGGTTCTCGCCGGCACCGCCCAAGAGCTCGTCTCGATCCGCGCCGCCGTCGAGCGTATCGTCACCGGCCTCCCCGTAAAGTTGATCGTTGCCTGCACCACCGATCAGGACATCGTTCCCCTCACGCCCGAGAAGCGTGCTGTGCTTCTGTGTTCCGACCAGTACATCGTCGCCCGGTGAGCCGTACAGGAGCTCCGACGCTGCACCGACCCCGAGCTTCGCCAGCACATCACGGGCATCGAGCCGTGCACCATTGGCAAACTCGAATCGATCGATGCGCGTCCAGGATTCGCCCAGCCAGCCCTCGAGACACAGCGAATCACCCGAACGGGCAATCGTGATCAGCAGATCATCACCGTCACGGCCGAAGTCGATTTCATTCTGCGTGATGCCGGGCTTGAACGACACACGCCCCTGAGTGGCTCCAACCACGTCGTGACCATCCCCGACGCCGAAAACGTAGGTGTCATGGCCGCCCAGATTGCGGAAGCGATCGTTTCCGGCACCACCCTCGAGAAGGTCATCCTGGTGGCTGCCGACGATGTCGTCATCCCCGGCAGTGGCAAGCAGCGCTCGCACCGCCAGTACGTCGCGATCCCATACCGTGGAGTCGGCGAAGCGCAGCTGCTCGATGCCATTGAGATCGGACCAGGGTTCTGCCTGCCCATCGATGACGACGCCGCTGCCATCGGAAAGGCTCAGGCTCATGCCGCCAAGCATCGTCCAGCGCACGACAATCGCCTCGGGAGTGATGCCTGCACCGAGTGCGAGTACGTCGGTACCTTCCACGGACGCTTCGATGATCACATCGAGACCGTCACCGAGTGCGTAGTGGTAGGTATCCGAGCCCGCGCCACCCTCCAGCACATCGTTCCCGGGGCCACCCACGAGCACATCGTCACCGCCAAGGCCGAGCAGGTGGTCGTTGCCGGCACCACCGCTGACCCAGTCGTTGCGCCCACCGAAGCCGCGCAGCTCATCGCTGCCCGCCTCACCCAGCAGAACCCGCTCACGCATGCTTTCGAGATCCCACAGCGTGCCATCGGCAAAGACGATCTCCTCGACGGCGTGGCGGTTGCTCTCGCTGAAATGGTCCCTGACGGTGAGGGTATCGCCCGTATCGCGAATCGTGAGCCTCAGGTCCTCACGCAGCGGCCAGCCGTCTCCGACACGTATCCGCTCGAGCCGGACATCGGCAGGGGCGACGCCGGTCTTGATTTCGATGCGATCGACTTCATCACGAGTCCAGGAGTCCTCGATGATCGTGTCATGCCCATCGCCACGCCCGAAGCGGTAGGTGTCCGCTGTCCCGTCCCCGTCGTAGAAGCGCCCGTCAGCAATCAGGATGCCACCGCCATGAAGTGTGTCGTCACCGGCACCGCCGTCGAGCACATCGTGCCCCTTGCCACCAAGCAACACATCGTCCCCACCACGTCCCGTCAGCCAATCGGGCCGCTCGGAACCTGCGATGGTTTCCGCCTCCTCGCTGCCGGCAAACAACAGCTCACGGACCTCATCGGGCGACCAGACAGTGCCATCGGTGAAGGCGATGCGCTCGATCAGGTACGGGCCTCCCACTCCGGTCCAGATCTCGTAGAAATACTGCCTGAGCGTGACCTGATCATCGCTGCCGCGGATCTTCAGCAGCAGATCGTTGCCTTCGCGAACGAGCCGGACATCCTC
Source organism: uncultured Klebsiella sp. (assembly GCA_964610955.1). Classification (GTDB taxonomy): domain Bacteria; phylum Pseudomonadota; class Gammaproteobacteria; order Pseudomonadales; family UBA5518; genus UBA5518. Next base: position 5,993 of record CAZSYV010000042.1, read on the forward strand.
AGGCCCCACACCTTCCTTGAAGCGCAGCGTATCGACATTGCCGAGGCCGGGGTCTGCATCGATCACCGTATCGTGCCCATCACCACGGCCGAACAGATAGGTATCGTTGCCATTGACCACGATCCGGGGCGTGGTGTTTCGCTCGAACACCTTCTGACCGTCTCGCTGAAACGAGTTCCAGCCCGTAGCACCGATCAGCAGATCGTCGCCCGGGCCGCCGTCGAACACATCGTCACCCGCATTGCCGATCAGGATGTCATCGCCCGCCTTTCCATCGAGGAAATCCCCAATGCTGGTGCCGTGGACCAGATCATCGTCATCACCCGTCACCGTCATGACCGCATGCAGGGCGTCGTCGTGGGTCCACACCGTGCCATCGTCGAACACATAGCGACCCACACCGTTCGGGCCCCATACCAGACCGTCCCGTGGCACGGTGAGGGTCTCGCTGCTGTCCAGGATCGTGAAGCGCAGGTTGTCGAGCTGATCCGCCACAACTTCGATATCCGCCGGGATGAGTCCGATGAAGCGCACAGTATCGAGGCGCATCCCGTTCTCGGCGTTGTCGAGGATCGTGTCATGCCCGTCACCGCGCCCGAACAGGTAGGTGTCTGCTCCGGCCTGGCCGTGGAGCAGGTCATTGCCAGCGCCACCCGACAGCAGGTCATCACCGCCGCCTCCGTAGAGGCGATCGTCGCCACCTCCACCAAACAGTCGATCGTTGCCCGCGTTGCCGTGGATCGCATCCGCACCATCTCCCGCCAGAACGATATCGTTGCGCCCGCCAAGGAACAGGTAATCGCCGCTGGGCGTGAGACCCGTGAGGTTGAACTCATCGAGCAGATCACGAGTGGCCGGCGTATCAGGTAGCGTCGCCACCAGCTCGTCGAACCCGGCCATCCCCGACCAGTTCGTGGCAGACAGCAGACCGTTTGCATACCGGTCGAGATCGAGCAGATCGGCAAGATGGTTCTCCGGATCGCTCAGCCTCCTGTCGGCAAGCAGCTGGTTGAGCTGCGTGGCATCGAGCCGGATCCCATTGGCATCGATGGAAATCTCGACCTGATCGAGGTATGGCTTCAATCGGGTCTGCATCACCAGCCTGGCGTAGACCGACTCCTTCAGGCTGTCATAGGCCTGTTGCAGCAGATCGATCTGGGGCTGCGAGAAGTTCACGCGCAGCAGCGGAAGCGCCTCGAATGGCGTTGCGCCGTTTCGCGTCGAACCCGGCGTCAGCGAGAAACCCCAGTTCGCCCCCGAAGTCTGGCTCCCTTCATTCGGCAGATTGAAGAAATACTGGCCATTGAATGCCTCGAGAACATGGAGCTTGCGACTCCACTCTTCGATCAGCTTGCGGTAGTCCTCGGACAGATGGACAGCGCCGGCATCACTCAGTGGTCGCGTATCTCCCAGCGATCCATGCGCAGCCAGCGCGATCACATCCAGGTTGGCCGAGCGCCGCTCGCTGCCAAAGGCCTCGTACTCGATGCGGTATTTGCCCGCGGCCCGTTCCTCGAGGCTCTCCTTCATGCCCGAGGTGTCGGCCCAGGCGGCAAGCAGCTCATCGAGCCGGGCCTTCTGTTCACTGCGGGTGCTCGTGCCCTGGAACTGCGCGAGCAGGCCTGCGAGGCGGTCGGACTGCGCTGCAGCCTGCCGGAGTTCGCGCACACTCCCCGACCCGGCCGTGTTCGGAAGGTCCGCGAGCGCCTCGGGCACATCAACCGGCTCGGCAAAGCGCGTATCGAAGGTATCGATCGCCAGCTTGAATTCTCCCATGGCTCCAATCGTGCCATCGGCGCGGGTGAAGCCACCTTCACGACTGAGCTGATTGCCATTGCCCAGGCTCTGATTTCTGAGCGTGCTGCTCAGATCGAGCGAGGCAATGCCAACATCCGCCAGGGACACCAGCTCACCGATGCCGGTGGAGCCGTTCTGATCGCCATCACGCCAGAGTTTCAGTTCAGCGAAGATGGGATCGAAGGCATCGAGAATGCCATCACCATTGCTGTCGAACGCAGCGAGTGCTGCAAATCCGTTGGGTGCCAGCGTACCGTTTGGCAGTGGAGTGAAATCACCGAACAGCTCCGCCCCGGTATCGATGACACCGTTTGCGTTGCGATCCCAGACGAGCAGTGCATCGTTCCTGCCCACCCAGCCCGTCCTGGTCAGGACACCATCACCGTCGTGATCGAAATGGACGTTGGCGCCAAGGCCCACCGTGTCCAGCCCGTTGCCATCGAGGTCGAGAATGATCGGGTCGCGGGGCCAGGTCCAGTTCTTTGCTCTATCCCACGAATTCTTTAAACCCAAAAACATCCCTTGCCCATAAGGGTTCCAAACCCAGGTAGTACCTGCACCAAACTGCACAGGGAGACCCATACCACCCCAAAGATCAACAACCCATCCAGTACAATTCGTGACATTTTCATTCGACCACGGCCTCCCACCCAAACCATAGCCCGGCGGATTCTGAATTGAGTTTTCGATTTTATCCATCAACTGACGATACTGAACGTCGGAAAGCGGCTCTTCTGGTCCTGCCAAATCATATTCGGTAAGCCGCCCCACTTCCGAGTCTTTACCTGTTATTTCAACAACGCCCGGACTGACCGGTGATCCCGGGATTGCCGGAACAAACCCGTACTCCATTCTCCTCCCATCCGGGTGGACAACTGAAATGAATGAGTGCGGATAGACGTTTCCTGGCCGCAATCCGAAGTCAACACGTATCTGGACACTAGCCTGCCCACTCATTTAGTGACCTCCATGTCCATAAATGGCTTGATTCTCTTTATAAACAGACCTGACGTTCGCACCTGGTCGTGTGTTTCCCTGTACCCTTTGATTCTTATTGGAACATTGTCTGTTTTTGTCGTCCCTTCTTTCAAAAGAAATCCAACTATTTCCAAGAATGCCGCGAAATTTCTATCGCCTACTTCATAATAATTTATGCGTACCGTACTTTCGTGATCCGTATAACCCGGGAGAAGATCAAAACATTCGGGTGGAGCTGCGCAAAAACCCTTGGATATCAAGAGTTGATTCAATGCAATAGAAAGGCGTCTACCCTGATCAGGGTACTTCCCCACTGCATGTGTATCGGGCGAAAACAGCAGCCAGACACTACCAATCGCACAAATCCCAAAGATCATAAGTCTGTTACAGATATGTTTTACTTTTAAACGCAACATCACACCTCCTCCCTCACCAACCCCACCTGCGCCACATGACCACCCAGATTCACCACCTCATCCACCTGCAGGCCCCTGGGAATCTGATGGGTGATGAAGACGATCGTCACCTTGCCCTTCAGCCGGTTGATCGTCTGTGCGAAATGTTCCGCCGTGTGCTGATCGAGGCTTGAAATCGCCTCGTCGAAGATCAGCACCCTGGGTCGTCTGAGCAGGGCACGGGCAATGGCGACGCGCTGGCGCTGTCCGCCGGAGAGTCCGGTCCCTCGCTCGCCAATCTCGGTCTGGTAGCCATTCGGCAGCCTTTCGATGGCGTCATGGATTTCAGCGGCCTGGCAGGCGGCGATCACATCGCTGAAGCCGGCATGGGGGTGTGCTGCGATCAGGTTGTCGTAGATGGTGCCGGAGAACAGCACCGTTTCCTGCGGCACGACGCCGAAGGTGGCGCGCAGCTCGTTGGCGGCCAGCTGGCGGATGTCACGCCCGTCCAGCTCGATCCGGCCTTCCTGCGGCCAGTAGAAACCCAGCAGCAGCTTCGCGAGCGTGCTCTTGCCGCAACCCGAAGGCCCCATCAGCACAGTGAGCCGCAGTGGTGGAATGTCGAGGCTCAGGTCGCGATAGAGCCACGGGTGTTGCTCGGAGTAGCGAAAGCCGATGCTTCTGATCTGGAGCATCCCGGTACTGGTATGTGTGCGCCGAGGCAGCAGTGCGTGCGGCTCACGCGGCATGTCGAGGATGTCGGCCAGACGGCGGACCGAGACACTGGCCTGCTGGAACTCCTGCCACAGCCCGACGAGGCGCAGCAGCGGCTGGCTCAACCGGCTGGCGAGCATCTGGAATGCGACCAGCATGCCAACCGTCATGCCATCGACCCGCATGACCTGCCACGCACCAACGATGAGGATGGCCAGTGTCATCAGCTGTTCCAGCCCACCGGCAATGACGCTGTAGGTGTTGCCGACCTGCCGGGTAGCAAAGCCGGCCGACAGGTACTGCGCCAGGTAGGTGCCATAGCGCTTGCCGACATCCGGTTCGAGCTGCAGGGACTTGACCGTCGCCATGCCGGCCAGATACTCCGTCAGGAAAGCCTGGTTGCGTGCCCCGAGCAGGAACTGCACATCCAGCCGGGCACGAAAGATCGGGACCATGATCACACTGGACACGACGATCAGCGCCAGGATGCCCGTGGCGATCAGCGTGAGCTGCCAGCTGTAGGCGAACATCACGGCAAGGAAGATCAGCAGGAAGGGCAGATCGAGCAGCAGACTGACCGCCGCACCGGAGACGAATTCACGAAGCTGCTCGATGCCATGCATCCGGGCAACCAGGGTGCCGGTGGAGCGGGCCTCGAAGTATGCCAATGGCAAGTGCAACAGGTGCTGCAGGACGCGCTCGCCGAGCACTGCGTCGATGCGGCTGCCGGTATGCAGCACCAGGTACTGGCGCAACCAGCTCATCACGCTGGTGAACAGCATGAACACCGCCATCGCCACACCAAGAACGACGAGCGTGCTCTCGGAATGGTGCGCAATGACCTTGTCGATGATCACCTGGGTAAAGAGCGGGGTGGCAAGACCGACGAGCTGGATCGCCAGGCTGGCGAGCAGCACATCGCGCCAGATGTTCCTGTGGCGCAGCAGCTCTGGAATGAACCAGGAGAAGCCAAAGGGTTTCGTCGCAGCCTCCGGGGTGGCTGTACGCGCAGTCGATTCGGTCAGCGGTGGATCGGCCTGACTCACCAACAGCAGCAGCGGGGCGCACTGCATTCGTGCCGCATCGAGCGAAACCGTCTCGGGCGCCTGCCGGCCAGGCTTCAGCCAGCCCAGTGTGTGCTCACCGTGCTGAAGGATCAGCGCTGGAGTGAGCATGACCGGGGGTTCGGCGGACTCATCCCCTGCCCCGGCGCCAGGCTCCACCGCCGCCTCCGGTGCCACCACGGGCGCAGGCTCCATGAGCAGCGCCACGGCGGGCAGCGGCCACTCCTGCAGCAGCGCGCCGGGCCACGGCAGCAGGGCCGCCCTGAAACCCAGGTCCTGCAGGGCCTCGATCAGCGCCGGAAGGCCGAACGGCGGCGAGCAGCGCCTGAGCACCAACTCGGCGTCGAAGGGTTGGCGGTACAGGGTGCTCAGGCTCTCCAGCAGCCACAGCGCAGCCTGAGTGCCCATGCGCCACTGCCCGATGGCCGTACTGTGCTGATGCGTTCCCTGCATCCTTGACTCTTTCTCTGCTCGAGATGGTCAGCACATGGTGCGATGGGTTTGCCGTCGATGATGTCAGTCATTTCGTGATCGACACCTCATCCTTGAGAAATCCCGCTTGCGGCGGTCCTGGAAGGGATGGTTCGCCACGAGCTCAAGTTTTCGCAATGAAGGCCGATGCAGTGTGTCGAGGTTTCCCCCTGCAGTTCGGGCCGCGGCATGAAGATCGAAAGCGCTGACATCCAGATGACAAGCCGACATGACGCAGTGGAGCAGCACTCGGTGCGAGAATCGATCAGGGCGCGGGCTGACGATCGGCGCACAGGGCTTGAAGGCAATGCGGCGCGCCAGGGCGGCTCCGCTGCACCCGGGAGCGTGCGCATCTCCCCCGAGGCACACGCCGCGGCCCAGGCCGATGCGGCAAGGGCTCCAGGGCTCGACGCCGGCACGGTGAATGAACTGCGCTACCAGCTGCTGATTCGCATGATCGAGGCGATGACCGGGCGCAAGGTACAGCTGGCGAAGGTGGCAGATGTTGAATCACAGCCACAGCCCGCACTGGATATTCCCGACCCGCAGCAGGCGGGCCGACGACAGGCAGGTGTGCAGCCAGCAGGCCTCGGCATCGAGTACGAGCGTCACGAGTCGTACTTCGAGGCCGAACAGACCCAGTTCAGCGCCAGGGGAGTGGTCAGGACGGCCGACGGCCGCGAGATCCGCTTCGGCATCGATCTGCTGATGAGTCGCGAGTACTCCGAAACGAGCACCACCAGACTCCGCACGGGTGACGCGCCACGCACGCAGGATCCGCTGGTGATCAACTTCGTCGGCACTGCGGCCGAACTCACGGACCTGAAGTTCGAATTCGATCTCGACAGCGACGGCAGCCCGGAATCGATCTCCTTCGTCGGCAGCGGCAGCGGCTTTCTGGTGCTCGACCGCAACGGCGACGGCAAGGTCAACGACGGCAGCGAGCTGTTCGGTCCAGCCTCCGGCAACGGATTCCGGGAGCTGGCCGGCCATGACCAGGACGGCAATGGGTGGATCGACGAGAACGACGCAGTCTACGAGCTGCTGCGCATCTGGACCCGTGACGCCGAGGGCAACGACACGCTGAGCACACTGGCCGAAAGGCAGGTCGGGGCGATCAGCCTCATGAACATCGACACCCGCTTCGACATCAAGGGTAGTGGCAACCGCCTCGATGGCCAGGTCCGTTCGACCGGCGTCTACCTCAGGGAAGACGGTGGGGTTGGCACGGTACAGCAGGTCGACCTCGCCGTCTGAACTCTCACCCTCCACGCAGACCCACCGGCAGCGCCTGCCGGGGCATACCCATGCATGGTGCGTGATGCATTCGCATGATGCGCAGCATCCGCGCATCCGGTAGCCTGTTCACGACGTCCCCCTGGGTGCCCACCCTCTTCCACTGAAAATTCGAAGGAATCACGACCGTGACGAAAATTCATCTGGAACATGTTCCCGATCTGATCGACAAGGCGGGCGAGATCCGCAAGCACCTCTGCCGCTGCGCCCGCTACGCCGGCAACATTCACCTCGGCGGCCCGCTTTCAGCTACCGATGTCGCCGTCGCGCTGTATTACAAATACCTCGGTTTCGATCCCGACAATCTCGAGGACCCGAACCGCAACATGTTCGTGCTCAGCAAGGGACACAACGGCGTGCTCCTCTACTGCATCTTCTGTGATATGGGCCTGCACTCCTGGGACGAACTGCTGCACAACTACAACCGGATCGGCTACAGCTTCGGCGCGCACCCGAACCGCCAGCATGTGCGCGGCATCGAGGTCTCGACCGGGTCGCTGGGCCACGGCCTGAGCTGGAGCATCGGGTTTGCACACGCGAACCGCAACGAGGGCATCGCCTCGCGCATCTACTGCATGCTCGGCGACGGTGAAATGGAGGAAGGCTCGAACTGGGAAGCAATCATGTACGCCGCCTCGCACAACCTCGACAGCATCGTGGCGATTGTCGACTACAACCAGTGCTCGGCTTCCTTCGTCGCCGGCGAGAACATCAAGTGGAACTCCATGGCCGACTGCTGGCGCGCCTTCGGCTGGGAGGTCCACGAGATCGATGGCACGAACATGCTGGAGATCGACCGCACGCTGTCGAACCTGCGCCCGGTCGACCTGAAGAATCCCGGCAAGCCGATCTGCATCATCTCCCATACCACCAAGGGTCAGGGGGTCTCGTACATGACCGATCGCCCGTACGCCTGGCACATCGGCGGACTGGACGACGAAAAACTGGCGGAGACCGAGGCGCTGATCGATCTCTACACCGCAGAACAGCACAAGAGGGCCTGAACCATGGCTGGCTTCACTTTCAATATCACCGATGTCGCGGCGATGATGAACGCGAAGGACCTGGTGACGAAGAAGATGGTCCAACTCGTGAAGGACCACCCCAAGGTCTGCTACATCAACTCCGATGGCACCGGCAAGTCGGGCCCGGTACGCGAACTCTATGACCAGTATCCGAACCGTGTTCTCGATGTCGGCATCGCCGAGATGAATCTGGTCACGGTGGCAGCCGGACTGGCACGCAAGGGCTATATCCCTTTCGGCCAGACCTTCGGTCCGTTTCTCTGCGTGCGCGCGCTCGACCAGATCCACAACGATCTGGCCTACAACGACCTGCCGGTGCGCCTGATCGGCACCCACGGCGGCCTGTCATCGGGCTACGGGCCGACGCACAACACCATCGTCGAGTTCGGCGTCATGAACGCGGTGCCGAACATGACGATGATCGCGCCGAGCGACGCCGACCAGTGCGTCAGGATGCTGGAGGCATCCCTCAGCTGGCACGGCCCGATCTACATCCGCATCCCGCGCGGCGAGGAGCCGGCGGTCTACAACGCCGACTACGATTATGTGATCGGCAAGGCGGTCGAGGTGAAGGAGGGCAGTGATGTGACACTCATTGCCACCGGCACCGGCGTCTACAACAGTCTGCGCGCCGCACTGACGCTGCAGGAGGAAGGGCTCAGCGTCGGAGTGCTGGACATGCACACCATCAAGCCGATCGATCGCGAGGCGATCGTGCAGGCAGCACGCAGGACCGGCACCATCATTACCGTCGAGGACCACAACGTGCTCGGTGGTCTTGGCAGCATCGTCGCCGATGTGCTGATGGAAGCTGGCGTGCCGGCGCGGCTGAAGAAGATCGGCATTCCGGACGAGTTCGTCAGCTTCGGCTACCCGGAGGAAATCTACCCGCACTACGGCTTCGACGGCCCGGGCATCGCAAAGACGGTGCGTGCCTTCTGTGCCTGAGGGCGGACCGGTTGAAGTGAGGTTCCAGACGTCAGGACATCCTGCAGGAGAAGGTTCGTGAAGCAGCTGTTCATCACATCGATACGCGATTTCGAGAAACAGACCATGGGTACGGTCGAGGTGCGGGAGGTTCCACTGCCCGAACCCGGCGCCGACGAGGTACGCGTCAAGGTCGTCTACTCGTCGATCTGCGGCTCGGATGCCCACACACTGACCGGTCACCTGGGCGAGTTCGAGGAAGGCGCCCGCGCCATGCTGCCGATGCCCTTCGGCCACGAACTCTCGGGCATCATCGACAAGGTCGGACCCCAGGCCGAGGCCTACGGCTACCATGCGGGCGACAGGGTGATCGTCAACTACGCAAGGTACTGCTACAGCTGTGACCCGTGCCGCAGCGGGCGCGAGAACTTCTGCGTCAACCTGAAGTTCTGCATGAACGGCTTTGCCGAATACGCCTGCTACCACGTATCGCAGATCTTCAAGCTGCCCGAGAATCAGGACCTGCTGAGCGCCTGCCTGATCGAGCCGCTCACCATCGCCCTTGGAGTCGCCGAGCAGGCAAGGTTCTCCTGGGGAAAGTCGGTGGCGATCATGGGCGCAGGCGGCATTGGCCTGATGCTGGTCCAGCTGGCGCGCCTGTCGGGAGCATCCCACATCACCGTGTTCGACCTGATCGAGAACAAGCGCGAACTGGCGCGCCAGCTCGGTGCCGATCAGGCCTTCGATCCCCGCGAGGAAGGCGTGCTCGACAGGGCGTTCGCAGCCGCCGGCGGCAAGTTCGACTGCGTGGTGGAAGGTACCGGTGCGATGTCGGCCGCCAATATGGTGCTCGACCTGCTCGCGCGTGACGGCAACGGCGTCTACTTTGCGATGTACGGCAAGGACCCGATCCTGCCGGTCAACGTGCACAGTCAGTTCTACTGGGACCAGAAGCACCTGCACGGCATGCTGATGGGTGCCGGCCTGTTCCCGAAGGCGATCCGCCTGGCCAGCCGCGTGGACCTGCGTTCGCTGATCCAGCGCGTGCACCCGCTGAGTGGCTACCAGCAGGCGATCGACGACCTGTACTCGAAGTGCTTCGTCAAGGTCGTGATCAAGATGAACGAGGAATAGGTCCGGTCCTGATCGAACAACGAGGGCTCATACCGGACGAACGGCGGGCCAGCGCAGTCCGCAGCACACCCTGCATGCAATTGCCTTATGATGGGGCTCACGACGGGCAGCGACGAACGGCATGTCGCTGCGCATACGGTCAGTCAAGAGCATTCCGTGCAAGCCCGCACCGCTCGAGGCATGGCCGCTTTCGAGCGAACCAAACGGAGGGCCAGAGACCATGCAGGGCAACAACGAAGTCATCACCCACCTGAACCGTTACCTCGCCTTCGAGCTGACCGGCATCAAGCAGTACCTGCTCCATGCCTGCAGCGCCGCCGACCAGGGCTTCAACCGCCTGGCGCAGGTGCAGCGTGAGTACAGTGGCGAGGAAGCCACGCACTCGGGCCTCATCATCGACAGGATTCTGTTCCTTGAAGGCACTCCGGTGCTTGCGGACCTGCACCCGGTCGAGCTCGATCCGGATGTTCTCGTGCAGCTCGAGCGCGACAGGCACATCGTCAGCGAAGCGATCGCGATGCTGCGCAAAGGCATTGCAGGCTGCGAACGGGTGGCGGATTTCGTCAGCCGTGACCTGCTGCGCGAGATGCTCGCCGATGAGGAACAGCACCTGCACTGGCTCGAAGTTCAGCTGGAACTTGCGGCAAGGATCGGTCGCCAGAACTACCTGCAGTCACAGCAGGACTGAATCCGACGACGTTGCCGGTGAGCCTGCCGCCGCGGCGCCAGGCACACCGACTCAAGCACTTACCAGTTGTAGGCTGCCGAGAGCATCCAGGTCCGCGGCGCCTGCCAGTTGGCCGTGCGGAACATGCCGAAGTCGATCCCGTAGGACTGCTTGTCCTCGTCGGTCAGGTTGCGCACGAAAAGGGCAAAGTCCATCGTGCCCTCACCCATCGGCACATCCGAGAGCTGCACGCGCAGGTTGAGGTTCTCGTTGCTCGGGATCGTGTCCATCGCCTTCGAGTAGCTGCCCCCTGCGTTCGGCGCCGCCAGGTTCTTGTTGACCGCATACAGATACATGCTGTCGGTGTAGCTGTAGTCGAGCAGCATGCTCAGCTCGCCACAGCTGAAGCGCGCCAGTATCCCCTCGAGCTGCAGGCTGAAGGTGTTCTCGGGAGCGAGCGGCGCCAGACGGTTCGAGGCGGTGTCGATGATCGGCCGGTTACCATCGGGAAGCAGCGGCTGATTCAACGCGGTGTCCATGTACTTGTCGAAACTGGTGTCCAGGTAGCCGTAGTTGCCCGAGATGCGCCAGTCATCGGTGAGCTGCAGGGCAAACTCGATCTCGGCGCCCTTGTAGATCGCCTCACCCGCGTTGGTCAGCATCGACTGTGTGGTACCGGGCAACAGCCGGGTCATCTGCAGGTTCGAGACCTTGTTGTGGAACAGCGCAGCATTCAGCCTGGCACGGCCATCCCACCACAGCGACTTGATGCCGATTTCCTTCGACACGGAAGTCTGCGGTGCATAAGGTATGTTCACCCGCGGATCGGCGATCTCCGAGCTGAAGCCGCCGCTCTTGAAGCCCTTGGCAATGCGGACATAGAGGTTGACGTCATCGGTCGGCGCCCAGGAGAGCGCCGCCATCGGGGTCGTGTCGCTGTAGCTCTTGCTGTAGCTCGTGTGGGGCAGCAGTCCCGGACCGGTGTCGGTGACGATCGGCCCACCGAAACCGTTGGTCGTGAAGCGCTCGGTCCAGCCCTCACGCTTCTCCCATGTATAACGATGGCCGATCGTTGCGGTCCAGGCGTCTGCAAAGTGCCAGTCGAGCTGACCGAACGCCGCCCAGGCATCGGTTTTTGCCGCGTAGTTCGACTGCTGGGGAGCATATCCGAACAGCGACATCCACTGGTTGCCATGGGTCTTGCCGTCGTCCTTGAAGGAGTACAGCCCCGCAACCCAGTTCACGTTGCTGCGCGTGGCAATCCACTGCAGCTCGTGCGAGGTCTGGTCGTAGTCCGTACGACGGTCGTAGTTCACCAGCATGCCCCAGTTGAGGAAGCCAGGTATCACGCTGATCTGGTCGAGTGGCGTGCCGTCGATATCCTGGTTGTCCGCATACACCATGCTGCGGTAGGCACCGATGTACTTGATCTGATCATCGGGCGTTGCGTCGAACTCGACGGTCAGGGAGTGCGCACGGCCACGGGTCTTCTCGTAGTCGCTGTCCTGCCCGGGCGTCATGTTGGTCGAGACGTGGCTCGGACGCTTTGCCTTGATATAGGGAATCGCTGCATTCTCGATTGCATCTCCCACCGGAGAGCCAAAAACGCTGGGGAAGGTGCCGCTCCAGCCGTCCACGGCGAGCAGTGTGGTGGGCACCGGCCGCTGGTCGATGTTCGAGTAGTCGAAATCGTAGACCGCAAGCAGTCGATCGGAGAGGTCGAACTTGACCGAGGTGCGGAACGCCTCCCTGTCGGTATTGCCAAGATCCGGGCCGGTGCGGTTCTTCGCCCAGCCGTCGGCGACTTCCTTGCGTGCTGCCACGCTCGCCGAGGCAACACCCCACTGCGGCAGATCCATCTGCACGCGGCCGATGCGCCGGTCATAGTTGCCGAGTTCGATCTTTGCGCTGCCGCTGAACTCGCCCGAAGGGCGACGCGTGATGAAGTTGATCGCGCCACCCTCGGTGTTGCGGCCGAACAGGGTGCCCTGCGGCCCGCGCAGCACCTCGACCCGCTCGAGGTCGACGACATCGAACACCGAACCCTGGGATTTGCCCAGGTAGATGCCGTTCAGATAGAGGCTCACCGGCGCATCGAACCAGATCGCAGGCTGGCCGTTGGTACTGCCGCGAATCGACACGGTCGAGATCGTCGACACCCCCGCATTTGCCCGAAACATCACGTTCGGCGCGATGGCATTGAGGTCGCCGAGGCTCTGGATGTTGCGCATCTCCAGCTCTGCCGCCGATACCGCCGAAATGGACAGGGGCACTTCCTGCAGGTTTTCCTCACGTTTCTGCGCGGTGACGATGATTTCCTCGAGCGCGACACGATCCTGGGCATGGACCTGTGTCTGCGGTGAAGCGACCATCAGCGTACCGATGGTCAGGCACAGCATCTTGACGGCGTGATGTTGTTTTTTCATGAACGTGTTGCTCTCCAGAAAGTTATTGCGGAACTGTCAGTCTGGGCTGTCAGGGCATTAAAAATAGTACATGAACGCTTTGTCAGCCTGTCGTCCGCTGAGCTGTGTCGACAATTACCACGGAATCGCTCTGGTGCGACTTCCGTATCGCGGCATCCCCCGGCGGATGGCCAGGCGAACTCGGGAACTGAGCGGATACTGTGATCCTGTGACTCGCGAGCCTGTCTGCATATCCTTGCCGGCAGGCCCGCTTCATGCGTCAGCGGGTCCGAACATTAGCACAGATCCGGTTTCATCCAACCGTCTCCGGTGGCGAGGAGGTAACGGCGGCCCGGTCGAAGTCACTGGCGTCATGACGCTCGGGGAGCTGGTTCACCGGCTCGCCCCACACATTGTTGACGCGCCGCCCGCGCTTCACGGCAGGGCGCTCGGCAATCTCCCCGGCCCAGCGCAGCACATGGGTGTAAGTGTGCGTCTGAAGGAATTCGCCAGCATCGTAGATCCTGCCCATGACGAGCGCGCCGTACCACGGCCAGATCGCCATATCGGCGATCGTGTACTCCTCACCGGCAATGAAACGCCGGCCCGCAAGCTCGCGGTTCAGCACATCGAGCTGGCGTTTCACTTCCATCGTGTAGCGGTTGATCGGGTATTCGTACCGCTCGGGTGCGTACGTATAGAAGTGCCCGAACCCACCGCCGAGCAACGGTGCGCTGGCCATCTGCCAGAACAGCCAGTTCAGGCACTCGGTGCGCCCGGCTCGATCGTTCGGCACGAAAGCACCAAATTTCTCGGCAAGATAGAGCAGGATCGAACCAGATTCGAACACGCGCAGCGGAGGATCCTCGCTGCGGTCGAGCAGCACCGGGATCTTCGAGTTCGGATTGAGCGCGACGAAGCCACTGCCGAACTGCTCGCCATCGATGCGGATCAGCCATGCATCGTACTCGGCGCCACCGAAGCCGGCCGCCAGCAGTTCCTCGAGCAGGATCGTCACCTTGACGCCATTCGGTGTCCCGAGCGAATAGAGCTGCAGCGGGTGCCTGCCGCATGGCAGCTCCTTCTCGTGCGTCGGTCCGGCAATCGGGCGGTTGATGTTCGCGAACCTCCCGCCGGTGGCACCCGTCTCCCACTTCCAGACCTTCGGCAGTACGAAACCCTCACTCATGCGTGCTGTCCTCCGCTGTGATCGCACCCAGGCGCGCCCGCTCCCGGATATAGTGCTGCAGACCTTCGAGCTGCGCATCGCTCAGATCCGTGAACTGCGGCATTCCGTGTGCCAGCAACGAACCGCCACGCACCACGGCCTCGATTGCAGCGAACTGCAGCGGCACTGGCGATTTGCGCAGATCCGGTGCCGCCCCGCCCGAGTGCGCCTCGGCACCGTGGCAGCGCGCGCAGTAGGCCGCATAGACAGCAGCGCCACCTGCTGACCTGGCCTGATCGAGCACGAACATATCATCCGGTGGAAAGTCTCGCGTCACGACGGATCGGGCCGGCAACGATTCCGTGGCATCGAGAGCAAAGGTCAGCACACGTCGCTTCTGCGTGTAGTAATCCTCATCGGGCCGGTAGCCACTCGGCCCACCGTAGCCACGATACCCGACGATCAGTGTCACCAGCTGCCGGCCACCCGCCAGGTAGGTGATCGGTTGCGATGCGATTCCCGCCTGGGCGTCGAAGTGCCAGAGCTCTTCGCCGCTGTCCGCCGCATAGGCGATGAACTGCCCGTTGGCGCGACCCTGGAAAACCAGGTTGCCGCCACTCGTCATCGTCCCGCCATGGAACATGCCGGGCCACCCGGACTTCCTCCACGCCGCCCGCTGTGTGCGCGGATTCCAGGCAAGCAGCCCCGAGCGCGGTGGATCGAGCGTGATTCCGGCGGGCCAGCCGACTCCCCCGTTCAGCACCCAGCCGGGGCGCGGTTTCCAGCCCTCGGGACCACCGGGCGGATCGACGAAGGGCATGCCGTACTCGAGCGTGGGTATGTACGCAAGACCAGTGTGCGGGTTGAACGACATCGTCTGCAGGTTGTGCGCACCCTGCTGCGACGGGTACATCAGAAACACCTTGCCGTCGGGGTAGCGGGCATCCGGATTCTCGACCGGACGGCCACTCTTCAAATCGATCGAGCTGGCCCAGTTGACCCTGGCGATCTTCTCCGCAGAAATGAGCTTCCCGTCTTCACGATCGATGACATAAAAGAAACCGTTCTTCGGCGCCTGCATCAAGACGGGGCGTCGTCGCCCGTCGATCATGAGCTCTGCGAGCTCGATGTCCATCGCCGCGTTGTAGTCCCAGGTCTCGCCCGGATTGAGCTGGTAGTGCCATTGGTACTCACCCGTATCTGCATCGAGTGCGACGATCGAGCACAGGAACAGGTTGTCCCCACCACCGGGGCTGCGGATCTTCCGGTTCCAGGGCTGGCCATTGCCCGTGCCGATATACAGGCGGTTGAACTGGCGATCGTAGGCCATGGCGTTCCATACGGTGCCGCCTCCCCCGTGTTTCCACCACTCACCGGTCCAGGTGGGTTGCGCCAGCTTCTCGAGCGCGTCGTCGGACGCCGCACCATCGCTCGTGCCCGGCTTGCCGGGCACGGTATAGAAGCGCCAGCGAAACGCCCCGGTCCCGGCATCGTATGCCGTCACGTAGCCACGCACCGGTTTGTAGTCCGCCCCGGCGTGCCCGATGACCACCGTGTTCCCGAACACCCAGGGCGCGCCCGTGATGTAGCGACCATCACCGGGCGTCGTCGTCTGCACGGTCCACAGCGGAT
Organism: uncultured Klebsiella sp.; assembly: GCA_964610955.1. Classification (GTDB taxonomy): domain Bacteria; phylum Pseudomonadota; class Gammaproteobacteria; order Pseudomonadales; family UBA5518; genus UBA5518. Next base: position 21,666 of record CAZSYV010000042.1, read on the forward strand.
TTCCCGAGCGTGCGTCGAGCGCGATGAGCCGGCCGTCGTGCGTGCCGGTGTAGATCCGGCCATCGTGATGGGCAATGCCCCGGATGCCCCAGCCCACGCGCAGGGTGTCCGAGCCCGCCACCTTGTAGACCTCGGGGTCATGACGCCAGAGCAGGCGACCCGTGCGCGCGTCCATCGCGTGAATGACGCTGTAGCCGGTAGCGAAATAAAGGATGCCATCGACCGCGAGCGGTGCGGCGATGACGCTCAGCACCGGGGCGATGTCGTAGTGCCAGAGCAGGCCCAGGCGCGTCACGTTGCTGCTGTCGATCTGCGCCAGCGGGCTGTAGTGCCGGGCATCGGATGAGCGCCCATACAGTGGCCAGTCACCCTCTGTCGGTACTCGCTCCCCCTGGTGCCCGGCGTCGCCACCATACAGCCGACCGGCATGCAGCGCGCCGACTGCGAGCAGCAGCGCGGGCCAGAGCAGGATGAGGACGGGGAACCGATTCATCCCTCAGCCGACCGGCACGGCATGCAGCCGCGCGATCAGATCCCCTGCCTGGCGCTCCTCATCGGGTGTGCGCAAGGGGAAATCGGTCGGCAGGTTGAGAGTCGTGAGCAGTCCTCCCCAACGATCGGCAAGCCTGTCGCCAATCTCGTCGAGATAGCCCACGGTCGCGAATTCCTCGGCCATCTCGTC
>CAZSYV010000043.1:0-2867 GCA_964610955.1 uncultured Klebsiella sp.
GGATCGACGTGATCGGCAACGAACTCGCCAGACGTCCGTTCGACGCCGTACACATCCTGAGTCACGGTACGCCCGGGGCCCTGACGCTCGGCAGCGATACCCTGAGCGGCGACACACTGGCTGGACAGGGAACCGCGCTGCAGGGCTGGGCGCAGCACCTCGGCCCCGACGCCGACATCCTGCTCTACGGCTGCGACATCGCGCAGGGCGAGGCCGGACAGCTATTCATTACCGGACTCGCCCACCTGACCGGGGCCGACATCGCTGCCTCCAGCAACGCCACCGGCAGCAGTGACCGGGGGGCGACTGGGTGCTGGAGGAAACCACCGGCCCGATCGCGGCGACCGTGTTCGGGTTTGCGAACTACGACGGGCTGCTGGCTGCACCCACGGTGCTCGACAATACGCCGCCGGAGAGGCCCATCACCGTGGGCGAGAACACCGGCGGCGAGGTTGGCGAGCACATCGCCGTCTCGGGCACCGGCGCCGATACCCTGACCGTCACTGCCAGCGTTGGCAAGGGCACCCTGAGCGCCACCACGTTCACCGGGAATGCCGCTGCCGTCCAGGCGTGGCTCGCCGGCCTGGACTACGCCTACACCGGAGGCTCGGAGACCGGCGATACCGACACGCTGACACTCTCGATCGTCAACGACACATCGGGCGGTGCGGCAGTTTTCACGCGCGGCTTCACCGTGACCCCCGAGAACGACGCCCCGGTGCTGACGCCTCCCGCATCGGGCGGAGGGCGACTGACGGTAGCCGAGGGTGGCAACGTCGGCTTCAGCGCTGCCGCAGGCAACGGTACGGCCGGAAATCCGGTGACGCAGGCGAATCTCGGCCTCGTCGACCCGGACAACTCGCAGGCGCAGATCATCGTCAAGCTCACTGCGCTGCCGGGCCAGGGCGTGCTCACGCTCAACGGCAACGAACTGAGCCTCGGCTCGACCTTTGCCGTGAGCGATGTCGCCAGCGTCAGGTACCGTCACAACGGCAACCAGGTGCTGTCGACCGCGGCCGACACCTTCCGGATCACGGTCGACGACGGCGCCGGTGGCCTGCTGACCGACCAGACCGTCACCGTCGACATCACGCCGAAGAACGATGCTCCCACAGCAAGCGGCAGCATCACGCTGATCGAGGGCGAAACCGGCGTGGCGCTGGTCGGCGGCACCATACCGGTCATCGGCGGAGCGCGTGGCAACCTGGCGATCGGCGACCCGGACGACACCAGCCACGACGTGCTCATCACCGCGCTGCCCACCCACGGCACGCTGAAGTACGACGGTGTGGCCGTCACGCCGAATCAATCGATCCCCAACGCCGCCCTGTTCCTGTTCACCTACGATCACGACGGCTCGGAGACGGGCAGCGACAGCTTCCGCATCAAGGTCAGTGACGCGGGCGGTGGCACCGGCATGCCGATCCAGACCGGCGAGCAGACGATCGCCCTGAACATCATCCCGAACAACGACGATCCCTGGTGGGACGCATCCACGTTGCCGAACGGAGCAGGCGAGTTTCCACCCGTCGTGTTCGGGCCGGACTCGGGAACAGGCAACCTGGGCACCACGTTGCCGATCACCAGCAGCCTGCTGCTGGCAAGGGACGTGGAGTCGCCCCCGGAGCGCATCACCTACACGCTCACCGGCATCCCTGCCGGCGGCCATCTGGTGCATACCGGCCTTCCGGGGCAGTACCTGCCGACTGGCTTCACCTTCACCCAGAAGGACATCGACGACGGCCTGATCCAGTACGTCAGCACGACCGGCAGCAACCACTCCGACGCCTTCACGTTCACCGTCATGGACGGCGACCGCCGCCTGTTCCCCTCGCCACGCGACGGAGGCATCTACGCGGACGATGGGGCGACGACACCGCTCACCGAGCACACCTTCCGGATCGAATACCAGGGCACTGCCACCGGATCCGGCCCTGGGACAGCCCTGACGCCGGCACCCGTTCCGGTCGTCAGCGGCTCACGTGCACTCGGCATCACCGACATCGCCGAAGGCCAGTTCTACACGCTTGGAACCAGCCAGCTTTCCGCCGTCAGCGCCGGTGTGGCGCCCGATCAGCTCACCTATCGTCTGCTCGGCCTGCCAACGAACGGTGCCATCACGCTGAACGATGCAGCGCTCCCCCTGCTGGGCTCGTTCACCCAGCAGGACATCGTCGATGGCAAGGTGAAGTTCGTTCACGATGGCAGCGAGGACTTCAACACGAGCTTCACCTTCGATGTGTCGAACGGCAGCGTCAAGAGCGCTGCGGACACCTTCAGCGTCGAGGTCAAGCCACAGAACGACACGCCAACGGCCGGGCAGGGCGACACCGTCAAGCTCACCGAAGGCGCCACCGTCGTGCTCAACGCAGGGGGCAGGAACCACATCACACTGGCTGACAGCGACAATGACGCCAGCGACCGCAGCGACGGCTACGCTGCGGACAACACGCTGAGCCTCAGGCTCACCGCACTGCCCACGCAGGGCACCCTCGAGCATTTCGACGGTTCGGTGTGGGCGCCGGTCTCACTCAACCAGATCATCGCCCAGGCTGACCTGGACGCAGGGCGGCTGCGCTACACCCACGATGGCAGCGAGAACTACAGCGACAGCTTCACCATTGTGCCGCTCGACGATTCAGGGGTCGCCACGACCTCCGGCAACACCGACGCCAACAGTCACCCACCTGGCGGTGATCCGACCAACCAGAAAGGCGAGGGTGCTCCGGCAGTTATCGGGATCCAGGTCAACCCGCTGAACGACGCACCGACCTACGTCGGCCAGGCGGAGCCGGGTCATGGCGCCTCCCCCGCACTGAGGGAGGGCGGCGAGTTCACGATCTGGGGGGCAGCCAGCTACACCGGCG
>CAZSYV010000043.1:2967-16893 GCA_964610955.1 uncultured Klebsiella sp.
CCGGCGACAGCTTCTTCTACGTCGTCAGCGACGGCGACTACAGCTCAAACGCAGGCACCACGGACAATGCATCGGCCTTTGCCCAGGGCACGCCCGCCACGCCGTCGGAATACCGCATCGGGCTGGAACGTGCGAACGACAAACCCTCGATCGGCACCGGACATACGGGACTGTTCGTCGTCGCCTCGTCGAACCTGGCAAGGGCGCTTCCTTACATCACGCTCGGGGACACTGATCTGGCCGACGGCCTGCAGGCTGGCGAGACCAACTTCGTTCAGGTCAGGGTGGAGTTCCTGGACTCTGCGAATGTGGCCTACGGCAACGGCAGCCTGCGCTACACCCCCACCCCGAACGTCACGCTGATCGGCACCAGCCCTGGAAACACACTGGTGTTCCAGGGTGCACTGGCGGACGTACAGAATGCCCTGGCTTCGATCACGGTCAAGACCAACGGTACCGACGCCGATCGGGACGACCTCAAGATCAAGGTCACCATCGACGACCGGTTGCGCGATGGCAGCGGCGCCCTGACCTCGGGTGCCAATGGCGGCACGCTGAATCAGGACGGCACGGTACCGAACGACAGCTTCAACACTGCCAGCATCACGATCGGTGTCGCGGCATCGGACCGCAACGACCTGCCGGTCGTGACGGCAGTCGATCAAACGGTCGACGAGGACGTGCGCACGCTGCTCACCGGCATCAGCTACGCCGACCCCGATGCATTTGGCAGTGCGGGCAATACGGTCACGCTGACTGCAGGCAGCGGCGGGCTGTACTTCCACGCCAGCAACAACAGCGTGACCGGCGGCGCCACGGTCAGTGCCGGGGCGGTGGGCAGCAGCAACGTGACGCTGCAGGGTACCAAGGCACAGCTGGATGCCGCGCTTGCGAACCTGCGCTACCAGAGCGCCACCGATTACAACGGTGACGACACCCTGACGATCGCAGTGTCCGACGGCGGCAACACGGGAAGGGACGGTACCGACGGCAACCCGGCGGACGCAACGCAGACGGTGGCGATCGCGATCACGCCGGTGAACGATGCGCCAACGCTGGCCGGCAGCATTGCCGCGGGTGCGCTCAAGCCGATCACCGGAACCACCTACACATTCCAGTCGGGCGAGCTGGATTTCAACGATGCCAGGGACATCAGCAATGCGGTAGGTGGCTTCACCCAGGCAAACGACGAGTACACCATCACCCTGAGCGTTGGCGCGGGAATGATCAGCGTGGCAACGACAACCGGCCTGACGGTGACCGGCAATGGCACGGGCACGCTCACCCTGACAGGAACCCGAGCGGACATTCGGGCGGCCATCACCACGCCGTCGAACAACGTCACGTTCACCGCCACTGACGACAACGGGGACGCGAGTGTCGCGTTCACGATGACGGTCAACGATCTCGGCAACGGCGGCACGGCAATCGGCGGCAAAGAAGGAGCACTCACGGCGACGCGCAGCTTCACGCTGATCCCGACCAGCCAGAACGATGCTCCGTCGATCACCGGGCTGACGGATCGCAGCTACACCGAGAACAGCACGATCACGCTCGATGCCGACGTCGATCTGGCCGATCCCGAACTCGATCTCTACCCGAGCTGGAGCGGAGCCGTGCTGACGATCGCGCGCGACGGCGGCGCCAATGCGGAGGATCGATTCGGCACTACCGGCTCGGGCAGTACGGGAGTGAATTTCAGCGGCGCCAACGTGCGCATCGGCACGACGGTCGTCGGCACCGTCAGCAATGCCGGCGGAACGCTGGAGATCACCTTCAACGGCAACGCCACGGCTGCGCGCGTCGACCAGGTCGCCCGGGCCATCACGTATACGAACGCGAGCGACCAGCCGCCGGCCAGCATCGAACTGCGCTACACCATCGATGACCAGAATCGTCATGTCGGGGACGCAACGCAGGGTGCCGGCCAGGACCAGGGCTCGGGCGGGCCGCTGAGCGGTACGGCGACGATCACGCTTGCCGTCACGAAGCTCGTGGACCCGCCGGTGCTGTCGGCGGCGCCGGCGCAGAACGCCGTATTCACCGAGAATGACGCCGATCCGGCCGTCGTCGATGCCACTTTCACCCTGACCGATGCCGACGACGACGATATCCACAGCGCCACCGTCGCGATCAGCGGCAATTTTCTCGCCGGCGACGTGCTGTCGGTGGATACCGCCGGCACGGGCATCAGCGCCAGCTACGACGCGGACACCGGCACCCTGACGCTGACCGGCGTCGACAGCAAGGCGCACTACCAGCAGGTGCTGCGCAGCCTGGGCTATTTCACCGACTCCGACGATCCGACGACCGACACGACGCGCCCGACGCGCACGCTGACCTACACGGTCTACGACAACGGCTCGGACGGAGTGGATGCGCCGGGTGCGAACCACGCCACCACCACGCGCACCGTGGACGTGGTGCCCGTCAACGATGCGCCGGTTCTCGGTGGAGCGGGCAGCAGCCATGACTTCACCGAAAACGGCACGCCAGTCACGCTGGAGCCGGGCCTGACACTTGGCGACGTGGATGACACCCGGATGGTCTGGGCCAGGGTATGGATCTCCTCCGGCTTCGAAGCGGGTGACACACTCGGAGTCTCGTCACTGCCCGGCGGCTGGAGCAGCACCTACAACGCGGCGACGGGCGAGCTGACACTTGGCGGCAGCGCCGCCAGCGTCGCCAATGTGCTCGCGGCGCTCAGAACCGTGACCTGGGTCAGCACCAGCGATGACCCCGGTGGTGCCGATCGCATCATCAGTTGGCAGGTCAGGGACGCAAACAGCGACGCGGCAGGCAACGGACAGCTGACGAGCAATGTACCGACGACGACGGTTCGGGTCATGCCGGTGAACGACTCGCCCGTTGCGACACCGAACACGAAAAACGTCACGGAAGACGGCGGCGCTGCTGCCACCGGCAACGTAAAGACCGACGGAACGCCGGACAGTGATCCGGACAACGACATGGCCGACGTGCCGGTGACATCCGTCATTGCCACCACTGCGGGCGGCACGCCCGCGGCCGTGCAGGACAACCTCGGCGCGGGCACGGAAGTTGCCGGCAAATACGGCACCCTGACCATCCATCCCGATGGCAGCTACAGCTACGTGCTGGATGATGCGCATCCGGACGTGAACGCCCTGAAGACCGGAAATACACTGTCCGATGTGTTTGGCTACACCATCACGGACCCCGACGGCCTCGACGCGTCCAGCACCCTGACAATCACCATCAGCGGTCACACCGACGGTGCGCCTTCGGTCACGCCGGTCGACGGAAATGGCGCAGACAATGGCCACGCCACCGTGTATGAGTCCGGGCTTGACGCCAGCGGCAGCGAAGCCGCGACCAGCAAGGAAACGACGACGGGCAGCATCACCGTGGCCGCGCCGGATGGCCTGAAGAATGTGACCATAGGTGGCGTCCCCTTTACGCTGGATATGCTGCAAGGCTTCACTCCGAGTTCACCGTCATCAATCATCGACACGGGCAAGGGACATCTGCGCATTACCGGCATCACCACGGAGACCGGCCCTGATGCTGCCCCGACCAGGGTCACCATCGACTACACCTATACATTGAATGCGCCTCAGGATCACAGCAGCGCGCCGGGCACGGAATCGACCGACGTGATTGCCCTGGGGATAATGGACATGGGCAACGTCACGGCTACCGGCACCCTGTCCATCCGGATCGTCGACGACGCACCCACGGCCCGGCCCGACACCCACGCCATCACCGAGGATCTCGCTGCGGTGAGCGGCAACGTACGCACCGGCACCACCGGTGGCGATGCTGCCGATACGCTGGGGGCAGACGGCGCAACCGTGACCCATGCCGGCACGGGGACGGGCGCGCCCGCGACCCCCGTGCCCCCGGGCACCACCAGCAGCGACGGCAGAACGCTCGCCGGCAGCTACGGCACTCTCGGCATCGGAGCCGACGGCAGCTACCGCTACGCGCTCGACAACGCCAACCTCACGGTACAGGGCCTCGCCGCAGGCGAGACCCTGACCGAGACCTACAGCTACACCCTCACCGACGGCGACGGCGACACGAGCACCACCACCCTCGTCATCACCATCGACGGGGCAGACGACGGCGTCACGCTGAACGTGCCGAACGACACCGCCCAGACCACGCCCGATGGCGAGACGGGCGATCAGGTCGTCTTCGAGAGCGGCCTTGCCGGTGGCTCCGCACCCGAGGCCAACGACACGCTGGTGCACTCGTCCTTCACCATCACCGCGCTCGATGGTCTGGACGGCACCGATGCGGTGACGCTGACGTACACCGACGCCAGCGCCGCCCCGGCCACGCTGACGCTCACCCGGGCAGACCTCGAGGCCCTCGGCAGCTCGCCGCAGACGATCACCACCCGCTACGGCACCCTGGTGCTCGGCGGCTACGCCCGGGCCGCCGACGGCACGCTCACCATCGACTACGGCTACACCCTTGCCAGCGCGCCTGCGGTCAGTGGCGCCGATACGGTCGACACCTTCGCCATCACCGCCCGCGATCGCGACGGCGACAGCCAGTCCCGGACGCTCACCATCCGGATCGTCGACGACGCACCCACGGCCCGGCCCGACACCCACGCCATCACCGAGGATCTCGCTGCGGTGAGCGGCAACGTACGCACCGGCACCACCGGTGGCGATGCTGCCGATACGCTGGGGGCAGACGGCGCAACCGTGACCCATGCCGGCACGGGGACGGGCGCGCCCGCGACCCCCGTGCCCCCGGGCACCACCAGCAGCGACGGCAGAACGCTCGCCGGCAGCTACGGCACTCTCGGCATCGGAGCCGACGGCAGCTACCGCTACGCGCTCGACAACGCCAACCTCACGGTACAGGGCCTCGCCGCAGGCGAGACCCTGACCGAGACCTACAGCTACACCCTCACCGACGGCGACGGCGACACGAGCACCACCACCCTCGTCATCACCATCGACGGGGCAGACGACGGCGTCACGCTGAACGTGCCGAACGACACCGCCCAGACCACGCCCGATGGCGAGACGGGCGATCAGGTCGTCTTCGAGAGCGGCCTTGCCGGTGGCTCCGCACCCGAGGCCAACGACACGCTGGTGCACTCGTCCTTCACCATCACCGCGCTCGATGGTCTGGACGGCACCGATGCGGTGACGCTGACGTACACCGACGCCAGCGCCGCCCCGGCCACGCTGACGCTCACCCGGGCAGACCTCGAGGCCCTCGGCAGCTCGCCGCAGACGATCACCACCCGCTACGGCACCCTGGTGCTCGGCGGCTACGCCCGGGCCGCCGACGGCACGCTCACCATCGACTACGGCTACACCCTTGCCAGCGCGCCTGCGGTCAGTGGCGCCGATACGGTCGACACCTTCGCCATCACCGCCCGCGATCGCGACGGCGACAGCCAGTCCCGGACGCTCACCATCCGGATCGTCGACGACGCACCCACGGCCCGGCCCGACGAAGCCACGGTTGACAACGGCACCGATCACGCCAGCGGCAACGCCCTGACCGGGAGCAGCGCCGGCGATGCTGCCGATGAGCAGGGTGCCGACGGTGCAGTGGCGAGTGGCGTCGTTGCCGGCAGCAGCGTTGGCACACCAACCGGCACCGGTATCGGTACCGCCATCGACGGCGCCCACGGCACTCTGCTCCTGCAGGCAGACGGCAGCTACGCCTACACGCGCAGCAGCAGCGAACCACTGAGTGCGACGGATACATTCACCTACACCATCAGGGACGCCGATGGCGACGAGTCCACCGCGACGATCAGCATCCATATCGACGACAGGGCGCCGGTGGTCACGGGAGACGGCAATGGCAACCCGCCCGTCACGACGCCGGTGGACCCCGATGACCCCTCTGCCGGCAACAGGCTGGTCGTCGGGGCCGACGGCAGTGTGCGGGAATCGGGCCTGCCCGATGGCAGCAACCCGGGCATCGGCAACACGACCACCGGCACCATCCGCTTCACCCCGGGTGACGGCAGCAACAGGATCGAACTGGATGGGGTGGAAGTCACGGGTGAAGGCCAGACATTCGATACGCCGTACGGCAGGGTCACCATCACTGCACTTGCCCCCACGAGCGGCACCATCACCTACGTCTACGAACTGAAGACACCGACTGACGGTGACGCCGCCACCGACACGTTCGACCTCACCATCACCGACGCTGACGGCGACGCCACCTCGGTCAGTGTCGTCGTCGATATCGTCGACGATGTGCCGGTCGCCGTCGATGATGTTGCCTCCATCGGCGGCAGCACCACCTCGGTCAGCGGCAACGCGATCGATGGCAGTCCGGCCGGAAGGGACATCGAGGGTGCCGATGGCGCCACCATCACCGCAATCAGCAGCGACAATGTTGCCTCCGGCACGGCAACGGACGACGGCAGCACACTGACGATCACCGGCGAACACGGCACACTGGTGATCGACAGGATCACCGGCGCATTCACCTACACCCGCAGCAGCGCCGACCCGCTCCGCGCCACCGATGTGTTCACCTACACCCTGACCGACGGCGACGGGGATACCGATACGGCAACCATCACCATCGATATCGGTGACAGGGCCCCCGTCGTGACCGATGGCAGCGGTGTGCCACCGGCAAGCGAGCCCCTGGATCCCGCCGATCCGACGGGTCCGGCACGCCTCGTCGTCAGGCCGACGGGCAGTGTCCACGAGGCCGGCCTGCCCGATGGCAGCAACCCGGGCACCGGCAACACGACCACCGGCACCATCGGCTTCACCCCGGGTGACGGGAGACAAACCGTCACCATCGGCGCCGTGACGATCACCGGCAGTGGCCAGACGATCACAACCGCTGCCGGCGAACTCACCATCACCGCCTACGATCCGGTGGCCGGCACCATTGCCTACACCTACGTACTGAAGGCACCGACTGCAGGCGATGCGAGCACCGAGGAGTTCCCCCTCACCATCACCGACGCCGATGGCGACACCGCCTCGGTCACCATCATCATCGATATCATCGACGATATGCCCACTGCCACCGACGATGCCAACACCGCCATCGAGGGCATGCCTCTTGCCGTCGACAGGGCAACCGGGGTGCTCGGCAACGACAGGCCCGGTGCCGACGGCTGGACGCCCGGTGGGGCGGTCGTTGGTGTTGGAGCAGGCAGCGGCACTACACCAACCACGGGTGTCGGTGCACCAATCATCGGCAGTCATGGCACACTGACCCTGAACGCCGATGGCAGCTATGTCTACACCGTGAAACCCGGCGTGGCTGCGATCGCGCAGGATGTATTCACCTACACCGTCCGCGATGCCGACGGAGACGAGACCACGGCAACGCTCAGCATCAGGGTGATCCCCGAGAACCGGGTGCCGGCACCGGTGCCGACCGACCCCGCCGCACCCACGATACCTTCGCCGCTCGACGGCCCGACCGGTTCGCAGTCGACGAACAGGCTGCTGGACTCGCCGGTGCGCACCGACCCCGGCATGTTCTTCGCCGGCGAGCGCTTCGACGAGATCCGCCGCCTGCCGATCCCGTTCGAGTCCATCGTCTACGTCCACCGACAGGTATCCGCAGCGCAGGCCGAACGCGAACGGAGTGACCCTCGCGGGTTCAGCGATCCGCAGCCGTTCGCATCGCCTGGCCGGCAACCAGCGTTGCAGACGCCGGATCTCGGCTTCGCCCCGGCCCTGTTCGTCACCCATGCGGTTCGCGACAGCCAGCGTCAGTCGCACTTCCTGAACAGCATCGTCGAGGGCCGCTACAGCCGCACCGATCTGAGCAGCGACGGTTACCTGGCGCGCCCGGGCCTCTTCGGCGACAGCGCCATCGAGTGGTCCCGGGTCCTGAAGCAGAAAGGAAGGCCACAGGGCGTGGATGCCAGGCAGGGTGATGCCACGCACGACAGGTCCGGCAACGGACCGGTACCCGCGCCGGCAGGAAGCGCCGCGACTGTAGCGGAGGGGATCGAGGCTGCGCCACCGCTCACTGCTGGAGCGTCGGCGCCGTCCTTTGCCGAACAACTGCGCCGCGGGGCTGCTGCCCTGCCCATTGCGCCGCATGACTCCTGATCTGGCGCCGGCCCGATTTTTTCAACTTGTTGACATTGCAGTGGATACCATGAAACGAAAGCACACGAAACCTCGCCTTGCCCGCTCCCACCTGTTCGTGGCGACCTGCCTCACCGTCACCCTTGTCGGCTGTGGCTCGCTCACGCCGGTGCCTTACGGGCAGGACGAGATCAGCGAAAGGGTGACGCAGGACCGTCTGCAGATGTACGCCGACCAGGAGCCGATCACCGGTGCAATCACCTTCCACGAGGCGGCAGCGCGGGCGTTGAAGTACAACCTGGACTACAAGCTCAAATTGATGGAAAGCGCGCTTTCCAGGAGCCTGCACGATGTCTCCACCTACGAGATGCTTCCGCGTCTGGTGGCGGGAGCAGGTTATGCGTGGCGCAGCAACGATTCGGGCGGCACCTCGGTTGGCATAGAAGACGGACTGGTATCGCTGCGCCCATCCACCTCGCAGGAGCGCGAACGCAATCTCGCGAACCTGAGCTTCTCGTGGAGCGCACTCGATTTCGGCGTTTCCTACTACCGCGCCCAGCAGAAGGCCGACCAGGTACTGATGGCCGAGGAGCGCCGCCGCAAGGTGGTGCAGAACGTGCTGCAGGATGTACGCAACAGCTACTGGCGGGCACTCGGCGCGCAGAAGCTGGCAAGCCGCGTCGATGCCCTGCTGGTGCGCGTCAACAAGGCGCTGGAACATGCACGGCAGGTGGAGAAGGAAGGGCTGATGCCGCAACCGCAGGTCCTTGCCTACCAGCGTGCGCTGCTCGATGCGGTGAATCTTCTCAGCCTGCGTCGACAGGACCTGGATCTTGCGCGCGCGGAGCTGAACGCGCTGATGTCCATCCCGCCGGGAACGCGGTACACGCTCGCCGACGAGAACGAAACCGAGCTGCCGAAACCGCCGGCCAACCTCGAGGAACTCGAACGGATGGCACTGGAAAAGCGCCCGGAAATCATGGAGGAGTGGTACAGGAAGCGCGTCACCGAGAACGACATCAAGGCGGCCAAGCTCCTCCTGTGGCCGAACCTGAGCGCAGACGCCGGACTGCAGTACGATTCGAACAGGTACAACTACAACAGCCACTGGACCGATGTCGGCCTGCGCCTGTCGTGGAATATCTTCAAGCTCGCCCAGTGGCCGGCCCTGAAGACGGCGCACGAGTACCAGAACCGGACCGACGACATGCGTCGCATGGCCCTGTCGATGGCCGTGCTGACCCAGGTCCAGGTCGGCGTGCAGCGCTACGGCCTGGCGCTGTCCGAGCTGGAGTTCGCCGAGGAAGGCTCGCGCGTGGACGAGCGCCTGTATGGCTTCGCCAAGGCGAGCACCAGCACTCAGGTCGATTCCGAGCTCGAGCTCATCCGTGCAGAGGCTCGCGCCCTGCTTTCGGAATACCAGCGCTATGTCGCTTACGGCAACGCACAGGCCGCCTGGGGTCGGGTCTACAACTCGGTCGGTCTCGACGTGCTGCCCGAGACGATCGACAGCCACGACATCAGGAGCCTGGCGAGCGCGATGCAGACCACCATGCAGGCGTGGCAGGGCCAGGTGTTCACGGCTGCCGGACAGGAATGACCGGGGGCCGGCGGGTGCTCCCTTTTTCATCGGCCTGCAGGGCCTGCGTGCTGGGCGCGGCGCTTGGGCTCGCCGTGTCCGCGCTGGCGCAGTCCCCCGTTCCGCCGGCCGGCGCTCGGCCGCCTGGCCTCCCGGTGGCCCCGCCTGCGGCGGCTGAAGGGAACCCCGAGACGATTCGTGTACTTCTCACGCCAGCGCTCGAGACCACGCTGACCGCACAGATGGCAGGACGCATTTCCAGTCTGGATGCCACACTTGGCGCGAGGGTGCAGAAAGGCAGGCCGGTACTCGGTTTCGACTGCGCCGAGGTGGCGGCGCGCCTCGAGATGGCGCAGGCCGAATACGCTTCCGCCAGGGAAACCCTGAGTGCCAAGGAACGCTTGCGCACGCTCGATGCCGCTGGAGACATGGAAGTCAGGCTGGCCGCAGCCGGTGCCGACAAGGCCAGGGCTGCGGTTGCGATTGGCCGCGCCCAGGTCGCGCAGTGCACCGTGCTCGCTCCCTTCACCGGATGGGTCGTGAAAGTGCACGTGAAACCACACCAGGGTGTCACGCCCGGCGCGCCGCTGGTCGAGATCATCAGCGATGGCCCACTCAAGCTGCGTCTCAACATTCCTTCGCGCTGGCTGCGCCAGGTGCGCGTCGGCACGCCATTCGAGGTCAGCATCAACGAGACCGGTCGCAGCTACCCCGCGACGGTCACGCTGGTCAACGCGCGGGTGGACGCCGTTGCGCAAACCATCGAGCTCGAGGCGCGCATCGACCGTGCCGAGCCCGAACTGCTCGCCGGAATGAGCGGCCTCGCGCACTTCAGGGTCGATCCTTGAGCATGCCCCGGACCCCGGATTCAGATACCCTGGCCGTCGCGCTCGAGGCGCGGGCGCGGGGGGCGGAAACCGTTGCCGAACTGGCCTTCTCGATCGCGAACGACGTGTACGCTGCGCTCGCGTTTCGCCAGGCGCTGGTGCTCGATGCCAGGAACCGGACAGTGACCATTTCCGGCCTGGTGAAACTGGACGAAAACAGTCCCTACACCCTGTGGCTCGAGCGCACCTGGCCGTGGGTCGTCGCGCAGCTGTCCGAGGCGGGCGGCTGGTTCACACCGGACGCCACGCAGCTTGCCGAAGCAAAGGATGATATCGGTGAGGGCTGGCAGGAATGGTGGCCAGCGGGCGTGTTCGCTCTGCCGCTGAGAAGACGCGGCGGCGAGCTGCTCGGCTGGGCGGTGTACCTGCTCGACCGGGCCCCGACGGAAGCAGACATGCTGCTCCTTCAACGCGTGGGGCAGACCTGGGCGTACTGCTGGGAAATGCTCGCCGGCAAGCCACGTCGTGGCCTTTCGGCGCGCTGGCGGGCGCTTGCCCGGTGGCAGCGGCGGATCGTGCTGGCACTGCTGGCGCTTTTCTTTCTCTTTCCCGTGCGCCAGAGCGCGCTCGCCCCCGCCGAGGTGGTGGCGGAAGACGCAATGGCGATCACGGCGGCGCTCGATGGCGTGGTGAAGACCATCCACGTGCGCCCGAACCAGACGGTGCATGCCGGAGACCCGCTGTTCTCGCTCGACGACACCACGCTGCGCAACCGCCTGGAAGTGGCAAGGAAGTCGGTCGCCGTGGCCGACGCCGAGCTGCAGTCGGCCACACAGATGGCCTTCGATGACCGTCGCAGCAAGTCGGAGCTGGCGGCACTGACCGGGCGTGCACAGGAGAAACGCGCAGAGCTTGCCGCCGTCGAGGCCCAGCTGGCCCGGGTCGATGCGATTGCGCCCTACGACGGCATCGCCGTCTTCAGTGACCCGGACGACTGGCAGGGCCGCCCGGTCAGTACCGGGGAGCGCATCATGCTTCTCGCCAATCCGGCCAGGCCTGCCCTCCTCATCCATCTGCCTGTGGCCAGCGCGATCGCACTCGAGGTCGGCGCGCCGGTCAAGCTCTTCCTGACCGTGCGCCCGCTCTCGCCGCTCGGCGGGCGCATCGTGGAGACCAGCTACCAGGCGAGCATCGGCGAGGACGGCATCGCAAGCTACCGTCTCCGCGCCAGCCTCGACGGACACGGCGCGCGCATCGGCCTGCGCGGCACGGCAAAGCTCTACGGTGGGCGGGTAGCGCTCGGCTACTACATCCTGCGCCGGCCACTGGCAAGATTGCGCGAGATCAGCGGGTGGTAGGACGCGCACCTTTTTCTGCCGCAGGCTCGCCATGAAACCTGCAGCCCGGACTACCATGCTGCGGCAGGACCTGCGCCTGTACGCCTGCGGCCCCGGGCGCGACGGCGCTCCCGGCTGGGTGATCCAGGACCCGGCGCGAAACCGCTTCTTCCGGATCGGCTGGCTCGAGTACGAATGTCTGCTGCGCTGGCCGGGCTCGCCGGCGCAGATCGCGGCCGACATCGAGGCGCGCACACCACTCGCAGTGGACGACAGGCAGGTGAGCGAATTCGGGCGTTTCCTCGACCTGCACCAGCTCACGCTGGCCTCCGACGACACGCGCCAGCGTGCGCACCGGGCGGCGCGCGAGCCGGGCTGGCGGCACTGGCGCTGGTGGCTGCACCACTACCTGTTCGTTCGCGTGCCGCTGATCCGCCCGCAGCGCTTCCTCGAACGGCTGACCCGCGCGCTCGCCCCCCTCTTTTCACTGCCTGCGGCCGGCCTGCTGCTCACGGCAAGCCTGCTCGGGGTGCTTCTCGTCGCCCGCCAGTGGGATCAGTTCAGCCACAGTGTGCTCGAGAGCCTCACTCCTGCCGGCCTGCTGGGCTTTGCGCTGGCGCTCGTCGCCTCCAAGTCCCTGCACGAACTGGGACACGCCGTGGTTGCCACGCGCCTTGGTGTTCGCGTTGCGCACATGGGAATCGCCTTCCTGGTGATGTGGCCGATGCTCTATACCGATACCGGCGAGTCCTGGCGGCTGCGCTCGAACCGCCAGCGTCTGGCGATTTCCGTTGCCGGGATGGCGAGCGAGATCGCGCTTGCGGGGCTCGCCACGCTTGCCTGGGCGCTGCTCGACGACGGCGCGCTGCGCCAGGCGGCACTGTATCTCGCGACCACCGGCTGGGTGCTCTCGCTCGCACTGAACATCAGCCCCTTCCTGCGTTTCGACGGCTACTTCATCCTTTCCGACCTGCTCGATTTCCCGAACCTGCACGAGCGCTCAGGCGCCCTTGCCCGCGTCTGGCTGCGCCGGAACCTGCTGGGGCTCGAGCAACCCTGGCCGGAAACCTTGCCGCAGCGCACGCGCCGTGGCCTGATCGTCTTTGCACTGAGCACCTGGATCTACCGTCTGGTGGTGTTTCTCGGCATTGCCCTGATGGTGTACTTCTTTTTCTTCAAGGCACTGGGCATCGTCCTGATGCTGGTCGAACTCGCCTGGTTCATCGCTCGTCCGGTCTGGTCGGAGATCAGTGTGTGGAAAAAACTCTGGCCTGAAGTGCGGCCCCGTCGACGCCGACTGATCCATGGCGTTCTTGCGGCAGGACTGCTGTTTCTCCTGATCCCCTGGCGCTTTGGCGTGGACGCCGAGGGCGTGGCACACACCGAACGCCAGCAACTGGTGTACGCCCCTTTCCCTGCGCAGCTCACCGTGCTGCGCCCGGGCGGTGCAGTGAGAGCAGGGGAGGTCCTGGTGGCATTCACCACCCCTGATCTGCTCACCCGGCAGGCACGCATCAGCGCCAGCACCGAGGCGCTTGAGCGCCGCCTGGCCGGGCTCCTGGCCACCTCCGGCGGGGTGAACAGCCAGCTCGTCCTGATGCAGCGCCTGGATGAACAGCGTGCGGAAACGCGCAGCGTCCGGGAAGAACGCGAGCGGCTCACCATCCGCGCCGGGTTCAGCGGCGAGTGGCGCGACGTCTCTCCGCTGCTTCGTCCCGGTACGTGGCTCGGCGTACACGATGCGCTTGGCGTGCTGATCGACCCGACGAGCTGGATGGTCGATGCCTTCGTCGAACAGCGACTGGTCGAGCGCATCCTGCCAGGTGCGCCCGTGCGCTTCCTGCCCCAGGGCGCACTCTCGGCGCTCTCTGGCAGGGTAATCGACATCGACACCGCCCGCACCCGACGCCTCCCGCATCCCATGCTCGACAGCCGGCACGGCGGGACCCTCAACACCCTGCCCGGCGCCGGCGGTGCAAGCCCGAGCGAAACCCTCTACCGCGTGCGCATCCGCCTTGACGCGCCGCCCCCCGGCATCCGGGAAATGCGCGGCAGCGTGCGCATCGCAGGCGAACCGCGCAGCCTTGCCTGGGAGGCACTCAGGGGCTCGCTCGCCGTCCTGATCCGCGAAAGCGGCTTCT
>CAZSYV010000043.1:16993-22328 GCA_964610955.1 uncultured Klebsiella sp.
GGGCGTTCTGGAACGCCCGCGTGGTGGCCCCAGCAGGAATCGAACCTGCATCTGAGTCTTAGGAGGACCCCGTTCTATCCATTGAACTATGGGGCCGCGGGTGTGCACGCGGCAGGGGCGCCATTCTAGTGACAGGCATCGGGTTCGGCCAGTGTGCGGTGGGGATTCATCCGCTGGGTCAGGCCGACCTCATACGCGTGTTCCGCCATGCTGGGCCGGGCAGGGGTGTGTCTGGCCCTTGCGATCGTAGACGCTGGTCGTGGTGTCCTGGCCGCGCAGCAGGGCCAGCAGGTGCGAGGTGCCGTGCTGCATGCGGGCGATGATGCGCTCGTTGGTGCGTCCGAGGTCGGCGACCTCGTCGAGCTGGGTACGCAGCGACTGCCAGGAGTCGTCAAGCTGCGGGTCGAGCGTGTGCAGCAGCGTTGCCCAGTCGCTGCCGCGGTGGCGTGCCAGCAGTTGCTGGCGTGCCTGGTCGTTGTGCTGCATGCGCTGCAGGCATTCCAGCTTGCGTTGCACCACACGGTCGAGCGTTTCGGGTTCGCGTGCGGTCAGTGCCGCACGCTCCTCGAGCAGCAGGGCATGCAGTGCATGAACGGTGTCGATGTCGGTATCGAAGATGGCGCGCACGGCGCGACTGTCGGTTGCCGCCAGCATATCGGATTGCCCCCACCTGGGCCGACGGTTCGTCTCAGAACCGTGTGTCGGCGTCGATCAGCTTGTAGGCAATCTTGACGGGGTCGACGGTATAGCTTCCGTCGGCGATGGCCTGCTTGACTTCCTGGACTCGCGCTTCGTTGACCGGTGCGCCGGCTGCCAGTCGGTGTGCCGCAGCGCGTACGAGCTCCGCCGTGCCGCTGAGTTCGACGGTGTCACTGCGTGTGGCAGCCCCCGTCTTGCCGGTCTCGGAGCGCGTTTCGTTGCGTACGGCCTCCGTTTCGCCCTTGCGAGCGCTGGAGATCTGACGCGGATCGAAGCCCTTGATGTCGGAAACCATGTCGAGCAGCCGTTTTTCCCTGATTGCCCACCCCAATGTGGGCCGTTACCCGATGTATCGGCCCGTGATTCTAGATCTTTAGTCCTTTGACAGGCCAGCGTGTACTGCCAGACTCATGGCATCCGGGCCCGCCCGGCATCGACGACCACCGCGTCGATGGTCCGCCCCGACTGCAGGTTGCGTACGCGCACCCGCTCGCCGCGCCGCGCGCTGCCCTGCGCCTCGCCGGTGATGCTGACCGAAACTCCCCCCGATGTACTGTCGACGCTGATGCGGTCGCCGCGGCGGACCAGCAGCGGCTGCTCCAGTACGGGGGCGCTCAGCACGCCGCCGGCCGGGATCGGGCGACGCAGCTGTTGGCCTGCGAGTTCGGCGCGTGGCACGAGTGCGGCACCGATCGCGAGTACATCGTGCTCGCGCTCCTCGATGTCCGCATCGCCGAGCGTGTCTCCGCGCTGCAGGTCGCGTGCCGCGACGGAGACCGGCTTGAACACGCGCAACTCGACCGGTACGTAGATCGCCCACGGTGAGGGTGCGGCACAGCTCACCCGCGCGTTGACGCGCGCCTGCGTGCGGCTCAGATCGGCGGTCACGGCGATCGGTTCGGCGCAGGGTGTGAAGGCAAGGCGTGAGTCGAGCGCGGCGACCACCACTTCCACGCGGCTGGCGCCGCTGGCTACCGGCTGGCGGTGCAGTTGCGCAAGCAGTGCGTGTTCGACCAGGCGGGTGATCTGTCGGGCGTCCACCTTGGCAGCCGTTGTCTCTGCGGCTGTTGCATGCGGGTGTGTCGACAGCAGTGAGATGGCGAACAACAGCCCATGCAGACGGCTGATGCGGGGTTTCGTGGCTGACGGTTTTGTGGCGATGTGTCGCATGGGGAAACGGCAAGCAATTTCAATGCCTACTGCAGCCCGCTGCATAAGTGGCTCCCCGAGGAGGGTTGGCTGGCCAGAGCGGCAGCAGCTTGCCGCACTCTGCGGGAGCGCGTCGCCGATTGGCGGAAGCCCTTTGCCGCAATACCTTCGACTGCACTTCAGATGTATCGACGTTGTCATTGGAAACAAAGGATTGCATGAGGTGGCATGCACGTTGCAAGTTCGTTGGTGTGAGCGGTAGTGGAGATCGGCATGGCAATTGGTTTCGACGCAGCGCTGGGCTTGCACGAGAGTGCGCTGCTGCTTCGCGAGCGGCGTGCCGGGGTTCTGGCGGCGAACCTGGCGAACGCCGATACGCCCCACTTCAAGGCGCGTGATCTCGACTTCCAGGGCCTGCTCGAAGCGGCGGCTGGACGGGGCGAGGGGCTGCGGGTCACGCAGGCGCGTCATATCGAGGCGACCGCCATGGGTGCCGAGGGTGGGCTTGCCTACCGTATGCCGACGCAGCCGACGCTCGATGGAAACACCGTGGATACCGAGATCGAGATGGCGCAGTTCGCACGCAACGCCCTTGATTTCCAGGCCAGCCTGACCTTCCTGCAGAGCAAGTTTCGCGGCATCAGCAAGGCGCTGAAGGGTGAATGAGGATGTCGATCAATACGATTTTCGATGTGGCCGGTTCGGCGCTCAGCGCGCAGAGCATCCGGCTGAACACCGTGGCGAGCAACCTGGCGAATGCGCAGACCGCCAGTTCGAGCACGGGACAGACCTACCGTGCCCGGCATCCGGTGTTCGCACCGCTCTACCAGGAACTGAGCACGAGACCGCTGGACGAGGCTCAGGCGGGCGTGCAGGTGCTCGGCATCGTGGAGAGCGATGCACCGCTGCAGCCGCGCTACGAGCCGCACCACCCACTCGCCGATGAGCGCGGTTACGTCTACTACCCGAACGTGGACGTGGTCGAGGAGATGGCGGACATGATCTCGGCCTCGCGTTCGTTCCAGATCAACGTGCAGCTCGTCGATGCGGCGAAGACGCTGGCACAGCGCGTGCTTGCGCTCGGCCAATAAGCGCTGCGGGCAGAAGAGAGAAGGCATCATGAACGAGATCAACGGCTTCAAGGTCAGTTCGAACACCTACGAAGCGCTGTCGTTTCGCAAGGAAGCGCCAAAGGACAACCAGGCGCTTGGCCAGAACGAGTTCCTGACGCTGCTGATCACGCAGCTCGAGAACCAGAATCCGTTGTCGCCGCAGGACAATACGGCCTTCGTTGCCCAACTCGCGCAGTTCAGTGCGCTGCAGGGAATCGAGGATCTCAACCGCAACTTCGTCTCGATGAGCGGCAACCTCAAGTCGAGCCAGGCGATCCAGGCCTCGGCGCTGGTCGGGCATACGGTGCTGGTCGATGGCAGGACTGCTCGTCTGGGACCCAGTGGCGAGATCACCGGCAGCGTGAGCGTCGACAAGCCGGTGGAGGGCGCGCTGCTGAACATCTACAACCAGGTCGGTGTGCTGGTTCGCCAGGAAGCGCTCGGTGCGCGCGAGGCCGGGGATATCCGCTTCACCTGGGACGGGCGCGACGCCGACGGCGTCTCGCTCCCGTCGGGCATCTACCAGTTCGAGGCGCTTGGTCTGCGCGATGGCGAAACCGTCGGGCTCTCCACGGCGCTCAGCGCGAACGTGAACAGTGTGACGATCGCGGCGTCGGGAGAAATGACGCTGAACGTCGACGGCATCGGGCCGAAGCAGATCGGTGCGGTCAGAGAGATCCTTTGAAACCCGTGGTGCGAGTGGCACCACCAGCAACACGACAGGAGCAATGGCATGTCATTCAATATCGGGCTGAGTGGTCTGCGGGCAGCGACCTCGGATCTGAACGTGACCGGCAACAACATCGCCAACGCAAGCACCACAGGCTTCAAGCAGTCACGCGCCGAGTTCGGTGATGTCTATGCGTCGAGCCTCTCGGGGGGGCGCAACGTGGGCAGCGGCGTGCTGGTGCAGCAGGTGGCGCAGCAGTTCACGCAGGGCAACATCGCGCTCACCCAGCGTGACATGGATGCGGCAATCAGCGGGCGGGGATTCTTCATCCTCAACAACGGTGGAGAACGTACCTACACGCGCTCCGGCATCTTCGGAGTCGACAAGGACGGCTATGTGGTCAGCAATGCCGGTGGGCGCCTGGTTGGCTACGCGGCAAACTCCTTTGGTCAGGTCGAACTCGGCAACGAGGTGGACCTGCGCATCGACACGTTCAGGCAGCAGCCGAACAAGACCTCGGAGGTGCGGGCGGCGTTCAACCTCGATGCCTACGCTCCATCGCCGAACCCTGCACGATTCCCGGATTTCAACCCGAACGACCAGAACACCTTCAACTATGCGTCCTCGATCGCGGTGTATGACTCCGAGGGCATCCCGCACGTCGCCACCATGTATTTTCGCAAGGACGCACCGGACCCTGCGATCGAGACCGGCGTCAACAACGACTGGTTCATGTGGCTGGCAATCGATGGCGCACTGGTCAACACCGGCAACCCGGCAAACAGCACGGCCTCGCCTCTCGACCCCAATGGCGATCACAGTGCCTTCGTGCTGCGCTTCGACGAGACGGGGCAGCTCGACCCCACGACCCGGCGCTTCGTGATCGATGACTGGGTGCCGGCGTACCAGATCCAGAACAGCTTCGGTTCGAACGCCGAACCGATCGGACCGCTCGGCGGAGCCGGTTCACCGACCTACAACGGTATCGTCGACGAGAACACCTCGGATTTCGTGCTCGACATCAGCAGTTCCACGCAGTTTGGCGATGAGTTCAACGTCGCGACGACCAGTCAGGATGGCTATCCGCCAGGGCAGCTCACCGGAACCGACATCTCGGAAAACGGCATCCTGTTCGCGCGCTTCACCAATGGCAAATCGCAGGTTCTCGGCCAGATTCTCCTTGCCGATTTCCGCAACCCACAGGGGCTTGCGCCGATCGGTGCCACGCAGTGGGCCGAATCGTTCGAATCGGGGCAGCCGGTGCGTGGCGTTGCGACCACCGGCATGTTCGGCAGCCTGCAGGCCGGTGCGCTCGAGGACTCGAACGTCGAGCTTTCCGAGGAGCTGGTCAACCTGATCATCGCGCAGCGCAACTTCCAGGCGAATGCGAAGACGATCGAGACCAACAACACGATCACCCAGGCGGTGATCAATATCCGCAGCTGATGAGGCATCGAGGCCAGCATGGACCGTGCGCTCTACACCAGCATGACCGGTGCGAAGCACAACACCGTTGCCCAGACGGTGCATGCGAACAACCTGGCAAACGTGGCAACCGATGGTTTTCGTCGTGACTACGTTGCCGCGCGCAGCATGGGCGTGTGGTTCGGCGACGGTCTGCCGACACGGGTGCATGCGCTCACCGAGCGTCCGGCCACCGACTTCGGCACGGGAGTGCTGCGCGAGACCGGCCGTGATCTCGATG
>CAZSYV010000044.1:0-22230 GCA_964610955.1 uncultured Klebsiella sp.
TATGCAGTTCTGATCAAGACAGCGACATCGCAGCTGCCATAAGCTCCAGTCCCTGGCGGGGCATGATCACGATAATGAACCGGGACGAAGGCGCATGCATCAAATTCGCAAGGTATGTATCGTCGGGGCCGGGGCGATCGGCAGCCTGTTTGCCGGACACCTGGGCGCATGCACTGAAACGACAGTGCTCACGCGACGTGAGTCGCACGCCCGCGAGCTGAACGAGCGCGGCTTGCGGGTAAGTGGCAAATCCGCCCTGCAGGCGCGGGTGCGCGCGAGTACCAATCCGGCAGAGCTCGGTGATGTGGATCTGATCATCCTCGCAACGAAGGCCACTGCGGTCGAAGAGAGCGCGTCCGCACTTCGTGGGCATTTCCCCGGGGCAGTCATTCTGCTGGTACAGAACGGGCTGGGTTGCGAGGAGGTGGTGCACCGCTTCGGTGACTGGCCGCTGATCTCCGGCGTGACCTTCATGAGCGGTGTGCGTCATTCGGACACGCACGTCGAATACGAGCTCGATACGGCAACCTGGATGGGGCCCTGGGCACCTCATGGTCCCGACTATGCTTTCGTGCGTGAAGTCGCGGCGCTGATCGCTGCCTCCGGCCTGAAGGCGGAGGCCTACGAGGATCTGCTCCCCCACCAGTGGTCGAAACTGATCTTCAACTCGGCGGTCAACAGTATCTCGGCAATGACAGACCTGCCCCACGTGCGTGCATTTGCCGCACACGAACAGCTGACCGATCTTGGTCATCTGGTCCATGCAATGATGAATGAGGGCAAGCGTATCGCGGCCGCCCGCGGCGTCATGCTGGCAGATGATCCCTGGGAGATGAACGTCAGGGCGGTCAGTCATGGGCAGACCGGCGACGAGGAATACGGGCATGTGACCTCGATGCTCGACGATGTTCGCAACCGCCGGCTGACCGAGGTGGACTGGATCACCGGCGCAATCGTGCGCGAGGCGGAAAAGGCCGGACTTGCGGCGCCGTACCACGAAACCCTCTATCGCCTGGTAAAGGCTCTGGAGAACAGCTGGCAGCGTCCACGCGCTCCGGTACACTGATGGTGAATGGGTCGAACACGACCTGAAAGGAGTACGCAATGAGGATATGCATCGTTGGCTGTGGGGCGATCGGAAGCCTGTTCGCGGCTCACCTGGGGCGTCTGGACGATGTCGAGGTCTGGGCCTATGACCCGTACCAGGCGCATGTCGATGCGATCAACGCAAACGGGTTGCGCCTGACGGGAAGAAGCGACTTCGTGGCCCGCGTCAATGCGCGCAGCAACGCGGCCGAGATTCCGCCGTGCGAACTCGGGATCATTGCCGCCAAGAGTACCCACACGCGCTCGGCGATCGAGGCGACTGCCGGCGTGTTCGCCGACGGTGCGGTCTGTTCGGTGCAGAACGGGGTCGGCAACGAGGAAATCATCGCCGAATATGTACCACGGGTGATCCTTGGTACCACGTTTCCGGCCGGGCACATCACGGCACCGGGTGTCTGCAACCAGGATACCGGAGGCAGCACCTGGATTGGTCCATTCGCCCCCAAGCCAGCCAGCATGGACGAGGTGCGACGCCTGGCCGATGCCTGCACGCGTTCCGGAATGGACGTGATCGCCATGGAAGATGCGCGCGGCGCCCAGTGGACCAAGCTGATATTCAATTCCGCGTCGAACTCGATGGGTGCGCTCACCCGCCTGCCGCATGGCGTCGCCTGTGATCAACCGGCCGTTCGCGCATTGATGTCGGTGCTGGTCGCCGAAGGCGTCGCGGTGGCCCGCGCACTCGGCATCACGCTCGACGATGACCCCGAGAAGATGATCGACCACGGACGCGATGTTGCCTACAACCACAAGCCGAGCATGCTGCAGGATGTCGAGGCGCATCGCGTCACGGAGATCGATGCATTGAATGCCGGCATTGCGCGCATCGGACGTGAGCTTGGGGTGGCGTGCCCGATGAACGAAGCGGTTGCCGCGATGATCAAGGGACTCGAACATTCCTGGACACTCACCTGAATCGTACACACGGAGATCCACGATGAGCACTTTCACCAAGGCATTTCGCCCCAGCCGCCAGGAAATCGAGCGACGCTACGCCAACGTGCGTGCGGCAATGGCGCGAGCCGGTCTGGATGCGCTCGTCGTCAGCGGCAGCGAGTACACCGGCTTCGAGGGTGCGGTGCGCTATTTGTCAGGATTCCACATCCTGCACCGCTATGCCTATGTGGTGATCCCTGCGGACAGGGATCCGGTCGCGGTGTTTCCGCGTGAGGCGACCTGGGTCGGTGATCACGGTGAATCGTTCCTCGAGGCACGTGAGCTTCCCGCACACTGCGGCGAGTGGATGGCCGACTACCTCAAGGGGCTTGCCGCGCGGCGTGTCGGCGTCTACGGCATGGAATACATCATGAATGTGCGCGACTATCGCGCGCTGGCCGCAGCCGGCTTCGATCTGATCGATTTCGACGAGCCGTTCGACCATGCACGCGCACAGAAATCCGATGAGGAGATCGCATCGGTGCGTCACTCGATGGAGATCAACAAACGTGGCGTGCTCGAGGTGATCAAGGCTTATGCGCCCGGCAAGACCGAGGCTGAGCTGATGGGGGTTGCCGAGCAGGTATTTTCCACGGCTGGCTGTTCGCGCAGCACCATGGACATGGTGCAGATGGGGCCGGCCGGCTCGCTGCGCCCGCAGATGGTGTTCCCGACCCGGCGCACCGTTGCGGCATCCGATGGCATGCTCTACGGACTCGAGATTGCCGGCGAAGGTGGGCATTGGGTGGAGTATTCCCGCCCGTTGATGCCGCAGGGAATGGATGCGATCACTGCCGACATGATGGCAGCGCATCAGGAGTTCCATGCACTGGTGCGCGAGCACATGAAGGCGGGACGGACTGCCGAGGAGGTGTACCGGCGGTGCATGAAGCCGATTGTGGATCGTGGCTACCGCTCGGGACATGTCTGTGGCCATTCCATTGGCATGACGATGATCGAACTGCCGCGCATCGGTGAGGGTTCCGAGTTCGTGCTGCCGGAAAACATGGTCTGTTCGATGCACCCGCACATCATGAATGAAGCGCGTACGCATTCGCTGTATTTCCAGGAAACGTATCGGGTCACCGCAAATGGCGGTGAACCGCTGTCGGGGACGGCGATTGTCGCGTACGATGGCAGTGAGACCGAGCTGCTGCCTCTGTAGTTTTCCGTCTGAGTCAAGAGCTGGTGCGCCCACGTGCAAGACAGGGGTGCACAAGCGGACTAAGGTGAGCCGTGACTATCGATTAAAAGAGGGTTTCGCATGTACCCCGCACCTTTCTCGTATTTCCGACCGACCTCATTGGATGAGACGCTGAAGATGCTGGCGGCGCATGGTGGCGCCGCGACCGTGCTGGCTGGTGGTCAGAGCCTGATTCCGATGATGAAGCTGCGTGTCGGTGATTTCCGGCGCATCGTCGACATCGGGCGTCTGAGTGGACTGTCCTACATCGAGCGGCGTGGAGACACCATACATATCGGTGCCCTGGCGCGCCACGCGCAGGTCGCCGCCTCGCCTGTGGCAAGCGAGTACCCGCTGTTGCGCGACGTTGCCGGCGGCATTGCCGACCGCCAGGTTCGTACCATGGGCACCATCGGGGGAGGGCTGGCGATGGCCGATGCGAACGCCTGCTATCCCTGCGGACTGCGCACGGCGGGCGCGCGTGCGGTCTGTACGAGTCCACGCGGAGTGCGGATGGTGTCGGTCGACGATCTGATCGTCGATTCCTACGCGACTTGCCTTGCAAGCGATGAGCTGATCACCGAAGTCCAGGTACCGGCACCGAGTGCCGGCACCGGTGCCGCCTACGTGGCCTGCAAGCGTTCTGCACCTGCCTATCCCACAGTGTCTGCGGGCGTGCTGCTGCAGATGGACGGGGGCGTGTGTCAGCGCGCGCGCATCGTGCTCGGCGGGGCGGGTTCGACCACGATAGTTTCTGCAGAGGCGGAAGCCGCGCTGCGTGGCAGCGCCGCGGGAACCGCGGACCTCGAAAAGGCTGCCGCAATCGTCGTCGAGGCTGCATCGCCACCGGTGGATGCGAGGGGATCGGAGGCCTACAAGCGTGCGATGCTGCGCTGGCTGGTCGTCGAGGCGGGGCACCGCGCACTGGCACGGGCACGTGGTGAGCAAGTGAAAGGGGGACATCGCTATGCCTGATACCATTCAGCCCGTTTTCGTCGAGGTGACCGTCAACGGAGCCAAATACCAGCGGGAGGTCGAACCGCGTCTGTTGTTGGTGGAACTGCTGCGGGAGGAACTGGGGCTCACGGGTACGCATATCGGCTGTGACACCAGCTACTGTGGTGCCTGTACGGTGCTGCTCGACGGTCGACCGGTGAAATCATGTACGCTGCTGGCCGTGCAGGCCGACGGTTCCGCGATCGAGACCGTCGAGGGTCTCGAGCATGATGGTGTACTGCATCCCTTGCAGAACTCGTTTTCCGAACACCATGGGTTGCAGTGCGGCTACTGCACGCCGGGCATGCTGATGACCGCCAAGGCGCTGCTGGCAGAGAATCCCGCGCCGACACGCGAGGAGATCAAGAAGGCGATCGCCGGCAATGTGTGTCGCTGCACCGGTTTCCAGAATATCTATGTCGCGATCGAAGACGCGGCACAGACGATGCGGGGGAACTGAACCATGGATATGTCCTTCAAGGGTGACTTCGAAGTCGGCATGCCGCGGGCGCAGGCATTTGCACTGCTCGCCGATCCGCAGAAGTTCGTGCCGGTGCTGCCGACCTTCCACAGCATGCAGATGAAGGAAGACGATGCGAACACCGCCGTGGTCAAGGTCAAGGTGGGCATCGGCAAGGTGCACGGCATCGCCACCACCGAAATGAGCCTGACCGAATCCAAGGCCCCCGAGAGTGCACGCTACATCGGCAAGGGCAGCGTGATGGGCAGTGCCTACAACATGATCGTCGGCTTCACGCTCGAGGATACGGCCAGCGGCGGGACGCGGGTCAACTGGGACGGAACCACGCAGATCCACGGCAAGATCCTGTCGATAGCCGGTGGTGGCATGCGCGGCTACGCGGAGAAGGAAATCCGCAAGGTGATCGACAGCCTGCAGGGGGCACTGGTCAGCGTCGAACATTTCGAGTCGGTGGTCGCGCAGGCTACGGCCCAGGCTCCCGCCGTCGCGGTGGCCGAGGCGGGCATCCTGGCCCGGTTCCTTGCCTGGCTGGGTCGGCTGTTCGGCGGTGGTGCCCCGGCTGAAGCAACACCTCAGGCCACTGCGGCATCAGCTCCTGCTGCAGTGCCACCCAGGATGAAGCCGCCGGAGGCACGAACACTGGCGGCAGATCCGGTGCGACCGATCCAGGATATCCAGACCAGCATCGAGGTCGATCGCAATGGTGGGGATCGCTGGGTTGGTCAGCATCTGCGGCGCAAGGAAGACAAGCGCCTGGTGCGTGGCCATGGCCTGTTCCTTGATGACCACCAGGCACCTGGAATGCTCTATATGAGCTTCGTGCGCTCACCGTATGCACACGCCCGCATTCAACATATCGACGTCAGTGCTGCCAGGGCACTTCCCGGCGTGCGCTGCGTGATGACGGGCGCCGATGTGGCGAAGCAGACCACGCCGTTCATGCAGATCGGCGCGGAACCTGGCTCGCTGGTCGAAGACTACGGCATCGCCACGGATACCGTGCGCTATCCTGGTGAGCCCCTGGTGCTCATCGTTGCCGAGTCGATGCGCGTGGCCGAGGACGCCGCAGCACTGGTCGAGGTCGAATACGACGTGTTGCCTGCAGTGGTGATGTCGGAAGACGCACTGCGCGACGATCCGATCCTGCACGCCGCAGTGGGCACCAACGTGATCTTTCGCGACACCTGGGACCATGGTGACGTGGAAGCCGCGTTTCGCGATGCGGCACACGTGATCAAGATCGATCGCATGCATTTTCATCGCTACTCGAGCACGCCGATCGAAACTGCTGGCGCCGTTGCCTCATGGTCGCCACGGGGCGAAATCGAGATGGTGTCGAACATCGGCCTGCCGGGGGTTGCCGCTCAGATGCTTTCGGCTTACCTCGGCGTCGGTACGGAGCAGATCCGTCTGTACAGTCACGATATCGGTGGCAACTTCGGCACCAAGACCGTGACCCATACATTCATGGGGCTTGCTGCGGTGGCCTCGCGTGCGGTCGGTGGTGCAACGGTCAAGTGGGTCGAAACCCGCAGCGACAACCTGTCATCGTTCCATGGTGGAGAGCGTACCTTCCTGGATACGGAGGTCGCGCTGGATGCGAGCGGCGTGATCACCGGGCTGCGTTCGCGCCATCTGGACAACTGCGGCGCATACACCCGCTACGAGCCACTGGGGTGTGCAGTGTGGGCACAGGTCTACCCCGGGGCCTACCGGCTGCGGAACCTCAACATCGAGTTCACCCAGGTGGTGTCGAACAAGGCACCGTGTACGCCGAACCGTGGCTATTCGCGGATACAGCACCTGTGGTTCATGGAACGTGTGGTCGATATCTGTGGCCACGAGCTGGGAATCCCGGCAGACGAGATGCGTCTGCGCAACTACATCCGTCCCGATGAGTTCCCGTACACGACACCAAACGGCAACATTTACGATGCGGGTGATTATCCACGCATGCTTGTCGAAGCAAAGAAGCTGATCGACTACGACGGCTGGCGCGAAAAACAGGCTGCCGCACGTGCCGAAGGCCGCCTCATGGGCATCGGTATCGGTACGACACTCGATTCGGGAGCCAACAACTTTGGCCAGTTGCTGCTGGTCAACCCGAACGGGGTGTTCTCGGGCAACAACGAGGGCGCACGCGTGCGCCTCGGGCTGGATGGTTCGGTCGTGGTCACGCTCGGTTCGGTGCCCCAGGGGCAGGGTCACGAGACGGCGGCCGCACAGGTCGTCGCCGACGAGCTGGGCATCGGTCCGGACATGGTGACGGTGCGCAGTGGTTTTGACAGCAACTGGAACAGCTATGCGGGACTTTCCGGTACGATCGCCAGCCAGTTCGTGGTGACGGGGCTGTCGGCGGTACATGGCGCAACCCAGCGCCTCAAGACGCAGATGCTGCGGCTTGCCGCCCACGAGCTGAAGGCGAGTCAGGATGAGCTCGAGTTTGGTGTGGGAAGCATGGGGCCGCAACTTTCGGTGAAGGGCGATCCCGAGCGATTCATCAATTACTGGCGACTGTCGAACCTCGCCAACTGCAACACCGCGGCAGTTCCGGAAGAGTTGCGTGATATCGACCTCAACATCTTCTACGTCTACAAGCCACCGTTCGAACTGCCGGACGTGAAACGCAAGTTCGGCAACCAGACGCTGACCTACGCAGCACAGTTGCACATTGCGGTTGTCGAGGTCGATCCGCAGACCTGGAAGCCGCGGATACTCGATTACGCGATCATCGACGACTGTGGCAACCGGATCAATCCGAAGATCGTCGAGGGACAGGTGCACGGCGCCGCCTGCCACGGCATCGGTGCGGCGATGCAGGAGGCTTTCCAGTTCGACAAGGAGGGCAACCTGCTCAATTCCACCTTCACCGACTACACACCGATGACTTCACTGAACATGCCGGACCTCAAGTGTGGCTTCATCGTGACGCCGTCACCGTTCAGCTACAACGGTGCCAAGGGAATGGGGGAGGGAGGCGGAGCGGGACTGCATACGCTTTCCGCTGCCGTGCAGGATGCGGTGTTCGAAAAGGATGTGATCGTCACGGAGTCGCACAACTCGGCCTCGATCCTGACCGCAATTGGCGAAAACCCGAACCGGCATCGGGTGGTCTTGCACACGACGCACTGAATCGGTCCTTCCGACCGACCTCGGCGGCGCACCCGGACTCGGGCGCGCCGCTGTCACTTCCCGGGCATGTCCGCCACTCCCGGGCATGTCCGCCACTCCCGGGCATGCC
Source organism: uncultured Klebsiella sp. (assembly GCA_964610955.1). Taxonomy (GTDB): domain Bacteria; phylum Pseudomonadota; class Gammaproteobacteria; order Pseudomonadales; family UBA5518; genus UBA5518. The sequence goes on from CAZSYV010000044.1 coordinate 7,945, forward strand.
CGCCACTCCCGGGCATGCCCGCCACTCCCTCCTTTCGTCCTTCCCGCTCCCTCCTTTCGTCATTCCCGCGAAAGCGGGAACCCAGAAGACCGCAGCACCCTGGCCCCCCCGCCTGTGCGGGGGTGACGTGGAAGTTGTCCTTCCCGCTCCTTCCTTCCGTCATTCCCGCGAAAGCGGGAACCCAGAAGACCGCAGCACCCTGGCCCCCCGCCTGTGCGGGGGTGACGTGGAAGTTGTCCTTCCCGCTCCCTCCTTCGTCATTCCCGCAAAAGCTGGAACCCATGTATTCAGGCCTGCATCGCTGCAGGCGTGTCTCCTTGCCGTCGGCCGTGTGAACGCATGGTCGCCTGAAGCATTCCATGCCACGATCTTTTTCTGTTCGTTGGCCCTGTTCGGCGCTACCCGCACGCGCTGCAGTCGTGCATGTTTTCAGCTGCGTGGCCGTAAGTGGTCGTTCCTGAAGAATTCATTTCAACCACTACAGGCCGGATTTCCGGCGATCTGAGGCGCAACAAGCTGGCGGAATAGATGATTCCAGCGGATTGCATGTGGCAGATGTCACCAGAGGAACATCGAAAACGGGGCGCAAAAAAGGACGGATCCCCTTGCGGGCAATCATCTGCAGCAGCCATTTCATGTCGAATCCCACCACGTACGGTATCGCGTGAATGACATCTCCGGTCTGCCACCTTCAGGTGGCACCGGTTCATGTGGTGATCGCTCTTCAGGTGTCCGATCACCGGCTCGATGGCCTGACGCCGCTTCGGCAGTTGCCGTTCTTTCTGCGTCAGGCTCCTGTGTCTGCCCCGGTGCCTGATCTCATGTTGTGGCACCTCGTCATCCGGGTGCGGCCTCATTGAAGTTGGTCTTCTGAGGTTGTTGCAGATAAGACGGGCGATTGTTTGCTTCGCCAACCGCGCACTGACTGCGGAGGTCTCACGTGTATCATCGCCAGTGCTTCGCAATACCGGAGTCCCGAATCTGTGCATAACATTCCCGAAAGACCGAACGGTGCCGCATCGAAGCGCTCACGTACCCGTCGTGACCAGCAGAGGGCCGATACCCGTACGCGAGTCTTCGACGCCGCACTTGCCGAGTTCCGTCGCGTCGGGGTGGAGAGCGCTCGGGTCAGCGATATCTGCCGGGCGGCAGGGGTCGCCAAGGGGACATTTTTCTTTCACTTTCCTGCCAAGGACGATGTGCTGCTGGAGCGCCAGCGTCGCATCTCGGAGGCGATGGCAAAGCGTATCGAATCTGAAATCGGCGCTGCGCACGATGCCGCGGAGTTCATCGATCGACTGGTCGCCATTGTGCTCGATGAGCATATGGCAGTTGGTGACCCGGAACTGGTGCGCCAGATCAACCTGGCAATCGTGCGCCGTGCCGGCACCTCGACGCTGGGTGCCCAGCACACTGCATTCGGTGGCGCACTGGCGACGCAGATCCGCCGTCTGTGCGGTGAGGGTGCACTGCGCGCCGATATCGACCCAATGGGGCTTGCCGACTGTCTGCGGCTGAGCTTTTTCGGCTTTCTGGTGGACCCGCAATTTGCGTTCGACACCGGTCGATCGCGCATGAAAGTGCTTGGCAATCTGCTTGCTGCGGCACTCGCTGACCAGGGAGAGACAGAACAGAAGTAATTTTCATTGACCGCGGTCAGCAAAAAGGATACGATTTTGATCGATCCGTACGGAGCGATTGTGCTGGATTCGTGGCATCCTCGATAAGCAGGGTTTGACAGGAGGTCAGTGTCGATGGACTTCGAGTTCTCTGCAGACGAAAGGCAGTTCATCCGTGATGTGCGAGCGTTCCTTCAGGAGAACCGCGATCCGGAAGTGATGGACCTGCATCGCGAGAACCTGGCACAGCTCGCGGACACCCCCGGGCGTCGTGCCTTCATGCAGAAGCTTGCACAGCGTGGCTGGCTCGGCATCACCTGGCCGGCAGAGTACGGCGGTCAGGACGGAGAGGGTTTCTACGAGTACCTGCTGAACGAGTTGCTGTCCGGGGTCGGTGCGCCGCAGCTTGGCAAGGGTACGGGTGTCGTCGGCAAGACCTTGATTCGCGTTGCCTCCGACAAGCTCAAACGTCAGTTCCTGCCGAAGATCCTCGCGGCCGAAGTCGAGTTCGCGCTGGGCTACACGGAACCCTCGGCGGGTTCGGATGCTGCCGCCATGCGGCTGAAGGCCGAGCGCAGCGGCGAGGGCTGGCTGCTCAACGGACAGAAGACGTTCACCACCTCGGCACACTTTGCCGATTGGTACTGGGTTGGTGCGCGCACCGATCCGGATGCGCCGAAACACCACGGCATCACGCTGTTCCTGCTGCCGATGGATGCCCCCGGGCTGACGATCCAGGCGATGTATACCATCGGTGGCGAGAGAACCAACGCTGTCTTCTTCGACAATGTGTTCGTGCACGACGACTACCGGGTCGGCAAGCTCAACAAGGGCTTCCAGTACATTGCCGAGGCGCTCGACATCGAACGCTTTGGCATGTTCACCTTTTCTCCGGTGCGCGGGCGCACCGAGGCACTGTGCAACTACGTGAAGTCGGAGACTCGCGACGGCAAGCCGCTGCGGGATGACCCGGTGATCCGCCAGCGGATTGCGCAGCTCGCAACGGAGTGCGAGGCGGCGCGTCTGCTGGGCGTGCGCTTCGTGGATTCCGCACTGAATTCGACGCGTACGCCAACCGCCGAGGCATCCGCCTACAAGCTCTATGCAACCGAATATTCGCGCCGTCTGGCGGATGCGACGATGGACATCGTCGGGCCGGGCGGGCAGCTGACGCGCGAGTGTGCCGATGCGCCACTCGAGGGGCGTCCGGCCGGCAGCTACGTGCTGACCCTGCTCGAGACGATCGGTGGCGGCACCTCCGAGATCCAGCGCAACATCATCGCAACCCGTAAGCTCGGATTGCCGAGAAACTTCTAATCCACTGACGGAACATCACGCATGAAAGTCTATACCACGGCCCCGCTCGAAGACCCCCGCAAGGCACGCACGGTGTACAAGGAGCTGGAGGACATCGGCTATGACGGTGGCTTTTCCTTCGAGGCAAAGCACGACCCGTTCCTCGCGCTGGCGGTGGCCGCCGAGCACACCAGCACGCTGCGTCTGGGTACGGCGATCGCGATTGCCTTTGCGAGGAACCCGATGAACCTCGCCAACCTCGGCTACGACATGCAGTCGATCAGTGGCGGGCGCTTCGTGCTCGGACTGGGCTCGCAGGTCAAGCCCCATATCGAAAAGCGCTTCAGCAGCACGTGGTCGCATCCCGCGGAGCGAATGTGCGAGATCGTGCTGGCGATCAAGGCAATCTGGAACTGCTGGGAGGGCAAGGGAGCGCTCGATTTTCGAGGCAAGTTCTACACGCACACCATCATGATTCCGGCGTTCGATCCCGGCCCAAACCCCTACGGTCCTCCGCCGATCTTCACCGGTGGCTTTGGCCCACGGATGACGGCGGTGGCAGGGGAGGCAGCCGATGGCTTCATCGCGCACCCCTTCAACACGCGCCGCTCGCTGCTGCAGAACACACTACCTGCGCTGCAGAAGGGGCTCGAGGCATCAGGGCGTCAGCGCAGCGACATCGAAGTGATGTGCGCCACGCTGGTGGTCACGGCAGATACCGAGGAGGGGCTCGCGGCCTCGAAACTCGCTGCGCGCAAGCAGCTGGCCTTCTACGGCTCGACGCCTGCGTACCTGCCGACACTCGCCTGCCACGGCTGGGAAGACGTGCACGCCGAGCTGAACCGGCTTTCGAAGCTTGGCCGCTGGGATGACATGACGGGCCTGGTGAGCGATGAGATCCTGCAGGAGATCGCCGTGGTCGGCGAGCGTCACGAGATAGCCGGCAAGCTGCGCGCCCGGCTCGATGGCATCGCCGACAGCGTGAGCATCACCCACAACCGCTGCCCCGATCCGAGCCACTGGGCCGATGTGGTGCGCGACCTGAAAGGGAAGTCCTGAACCCGACACGAGGAGGGGGCAATGAGCGACACGAACGAAGAACAACTGCTGCGTCGTGCCTGGATCGATTTCTGCGAGGAGCTGAAACAGGCGGCGGACGTTCCCTTTGGTGCCACGGTGCCGCCGCACATTGCCGATCGCAGTGCGGGTGTCGAGACGCTGGCACGCAACATCTCGCTGGCGCTGAATTTCCAGCACGACTATGCGGATCCGCGCTTTCCCGAGCTGATCCACTATTTCGATCCGGTACGCAAGCAGGGCGGCGACAACACGGATGCGGTCTATGTCGGTGCCACGATCAATGGCACCGACACCTACCGGATCAGCGGTGACCGGGGCACGGCACGCTTCTTTGCCGTCACGGCAGTCGAGAAAGGGCAAACCCCCTGGGGTGGCAAGGTCGCTCACATCCTGTTCGATCACGAACTCGAAGTGGCCGCAGACGGCAGCTTCGAGCTGCTGATCAGCCCCGAGCCGCAATCCGGCAACTGGCTGCGCACCTCGCCCGATACCTTCCGCATCACATTCCGTCAGTTCTTTGCCGACTGGGAGAACGAACGCCCGATGAAGGCGCGCATCGACCGGCTCACCGGCGATATGTCCCCGCCGGCGCCTCCCACGCCGCAGATACTGGCTGAGCGACTACCGGCTGCCGCCCGCTGGGTCAAGGAGTCGATCGAGTTCTGGGTCTACATGATCAATATGTGGAAGGCGATACCGAACACCTTCCGCTCGTACAAGCAGCTTGCCGATCAGGCAATCGATGCAACGCCGGGCGGAGAGCCGATGATCGCCTACTGGATGCTGCCGCCGGATGAGGCGCTGATCGTGCGGGTGCGCCCGCCACGCTGCCCGTACTGGGCGGTCGAGTTCGGCAACTTCTGGTGGACCTCGATGGACTACCGCTACCGGCTGTCGAACACGAACTGCCATTACGCCGAACTCGAGGACGATGGCGAGCTCATCGTGGTGATCTCCCATGATGATCCCGGTGTGCCCAACTGGCTGGATCCTTCGGGTTACGCCGAGGGCTATGTCTGCTATCGCTGGATGCGTGCCGACGATTGCCCCGTACCACAGGCCACCCAGGTGAAGCGCGCTGAGCTCTTCAGCCATCTCCCGGGCAAGGTCAGGCGCATCACAGCCGAGCGGCGTCGTGAACAGCTTGCTGGACGGCGCCGTGGCGTGATCAATCGTTTCGGCAATCTCTGAGAGGAGGGCTGGGCAATGAGCGCTGAGCAGGAGAATGCGTGGACACCGCCCGAGAGACCCGAATGGCTTGCCCGCGTCAACGAGGAAGGTCGAGGCATGGACATCGCCAGCCTGATTCCCTTGCGTTCGCGCGAGCTCATCGAAACGGCGATGGAAAACACCGGCCTGTCCGATTTCGGGGCCGATAACTGGCGTGAACCCTTCGAGATACTGGTCGAATCGCTTGAAAATGAGGCGGAACTCAACCTCTTCGGGCGCCTGATGACGCGCAGCGATCTGCTGATCTGGCTCGAGGAAAGGCTGCAGATCGAGGAAACCTACCGCCTGCATCCCGAGATCGAGGACGAGGTCGTGAATGCGCCGGTGTTCATCGTCGGGCAGGCACGCTCGGGAACCTCGATTCTCTTCGAACTGCTGTCCACGGACCGTCGCTTCGGTGTGCCGACGAACTGGGAAATCATGTTTCCCTGTCCGCCGCCGCAGACCGCCACCTATCACGACGATGCGCGCATTGCGAAGGCGCAGCACCTGCTGACCCAGTGGCATCGGGTGACGCCGTCGTTTCTGTCGATGCATGAGCTTGGCGCAACGATTCCGAACGAGTGCAAGGTGGCAATGAACTGCACCTTCGTTTCGGACAACCTGACTGGACTGTTCCAGGTGCCGAGCTATTACATGTGGCTCCAGCAGGCGGATCTGAGCGGCGCCTACGCCTATTACAAGCGCATGCTGAAGCTGCTGCAGTGGAAGAATCCGCGCCAGCACTGGCTGCTGAAATCCCCTTCGCACACCGAGAGCCTGCCGGTGCTGTTCAAGGTGTTCTCCGATGCACGGGTTGTCCTGACGCATCGCGACCCGATCAAGGCGCGTGCCTCGGTGGCCAATCTGCTTGGCACGCTGTACTGGATGCGCAGCGACAAGGCCTTCGATGCGGCCTCCTTCGAGCGTCTGATGACAGCGGAGGCCTACGCCGCCAGTCTGGATCGGGTGATCGATCAGATCGAGCTCGACGAGATCCCACGCTCACAGATCCACGACTTCCTCTTTGCCGACCTGATGCGCGATCCCACCGAGGCCCTGGCCGGACTTTATGGCAAGCTCCGCCTCGATTTTCCGGATACGGTTCGTCAGGGCATGGTCGACTACCTGGCACACAAGCCAAAGGGCAAGTTCGGCAAGAACGTCTACTCGGTCGGTGATTCGGAGCAGGTTGCCCGGGAGCGCAGGCTGTTTGCGCGCTACCAGAAGTTCCACGGCGTGCCGAGCGAAGTCTGAGGCAGAGGCTCCGGCAAGGCCGCCTGCCGATGCGCGTGTGTGAACCAATGAAATAGTTGACCTCAACAGTTGGGTATTGGATACTGCCGGCGTGTTTCACGGACGCCCTGAGCGGCAGGTTTCTGGTGCAACTGACAACCCGTGGTCGCTATGCCGTTACCGCTGTGCTCGATCTCGCGCTTCACGCCGAAGAGGGCACCATGCGGCTTGCGGACATTGCGCAGCGCCAGGGTATTTCGCTGTCGTACCTGGAGCAATTGTTCGCGCGTCTGCGTCGCGAGGGTGTCGTCTCCAGTGTGCGCGGACCGGGTGGTGGCTACCGGCTGGCAAGGCCTCAGGACCAGCTCAGTGTGGGCCAGATCATCGATGCGGTGAACGAGCGCGTCGATGTGACGCGCTGCGGTGGCAAGGCCGACTGTCAGCACGGGGACACCTGTCTGACGCACTACCTGTGGAGCGAGCTGAGCGAGAATCTGCAGGAGTTCCTGCATGGCATCACGGTCGCGGATCTGCTGCATCGACACGAAGACGCCGGCGACAGTACCGGAACGGAAGAGGTGGTTTCATGAGCGAACAGATCGAGTCGCTGCTCAGGCAGGACTACGCAGCCGGCTTCGTCACCGAGATCGAATCCGAGACGCTGCCGCCCGGGCTCAGCGAGAAGGTGGTCCGGCTGATCTCGGCCAAGAAAGGGGAACCCGAGTGGCTGACGGAGTGGCGTCTGGAGGCCTACCGTGGATGGCGCTCGATGACCGAGCCGACCTGGGCGCATGTGCACTATCCACCGGTCGACTTCGACGCCGTGTCGTATTACTCGGCACCCAAGTCGATGGCCAACCGTCCGAAGAGTCTCGACGAGGTCGACCCCGAGCTGCTGCGCACGTATGAAAAGCTCGGTATCCCGCTGCACGAGCAGGCAACACTCGCCGGGGTTGCCGTCGATGCAGTGTTCGATTCCGTCTCGGTGGTGACGACCTTCAGGGAAAAGCTGCACGAGGCGGGTGTGATCTTCTGCCCGATCTCGGAGGCCGTGCACAGTCACCCGGAGCTGGTGCGCAAGTACCTCGGTTCAGTGGTCCCGCGGCGTGACAATTTCTACGCGGCGCTCAACTCCTCGGTGTTCAGCGACGGCTCCTTCGTCTACATCCCGCCGGGAGTGCGCTGCCCGATGGAGCTGTCGACGTACTTTCGCATCAACGAGGAAAAGACCGGGCAGTTCGAGCGCACGCTGATCATTGCCGACGAGGGCAGTCATGTCAGTTACCTGGAAGGCTGCACGGCGCCGATGCGCGACGAGAACCAGCTGCACGCGGCGGTGGTCGAGCTGGTCGCGCTGAAGGGTGCGAGGATCAAGTACTCGACGGTGCAGAACTGGTATCCCGGTGACCATGAGGGCAAGGGCGGCATCTACAACTTCGTCACCAAGCGCGGCATGTGCCACGATCACGCATCGATTTCATGGACCCAGGTCGAGACGGGTTCGGCGATCACCTGGAAGTATCCTTCGGTGATCCTGCGTGGTGACCATTCGGTCGGTGAGTTCTATTCGGTGGCGCTGACCAACAATTTCCAGCAGGCCGATACCGGCACCAAGATGATCCACCTGGGCAGGAACACGCGCTCGACGATCGTCTCGAAGGGAATTTCCGCGGGACGCTCGAGCAACGCCTACCGTGGGCTGGTGCGCATCAGTCCGCGTGCCGAAGGGGCGCGCAACTACACCCAGTGCGATTCGCTGCTGATCGGGGACCGCTGTGGCGCACACACGTTTCCCTATATCGAAAGCCGCAACTCCTCGGCGATCGTCGAGCACGAGGCAACGACCTCGAAGGTCAGCGAGGACCAGCTCTTTCTGTGCCGGCAACGCGGCCTGGATGCGGAAAAGGCAGTATCGATGATCGTGAACGGTTTCTGCCGCGAGGTCTTCAGGGAGCTGCCGATGGAGTTTGCGGTCGAGGCAGGCAAGCTTCTGGAAGTCAGCCTCGAGGGCTCGGTAGGTTGACCATCACGCGTGGGTTTCGGCCCGTACCACAGGGGAGTTGGCGGAATTGAACATGTTGAGCATCAGCAATCTGCACGCTGGCATCGAGGGCAAGGCGATCCTGCAGGGCATCGACCTCGAGGTGAAGGCCGGCGAGGTGCATGCGATCATGGGGCCGAACGGTTCTGGAAAGAGCACACTCGGCTACGTGCTCTCGGGTCGTGATGGCTACGAGGTCACTGCGGGAAGCGTTTCCCTCGACGGGCAGGATCTGCTTGCGATGAGCACCGAGGAGCGCGCTCGAGCCGGACTGTTCCTCGCGTTTCAGTACCCGGTCGAGATTCCCGGTGTCAGCAACATGGAGTTTCTGAAGACGGCGGTGGATGCGGTGCGCGCCCACCGGGGGGTAGACGCACTCGATCCGGTGAGTTTCATGCGGCTTGCACGCGAGAAGTGCGAATCGGTCGGACTGGCGAGCGAGTTTCTCAAGCGTGGCGTGAACGAGGGGTTTTCGGGGGGCGAGAAGAAGCGCAACGAGATCCTGCAGATGATGCTGCTCGAACCGCACCTGGCGATTCTCGATGAGACCGACTCCGGACTCGACATCGACGCGATGCAGGTGATCGCCGCGGGCGTCAATGGCCTGCGGGCAGCGGACCGTTCGTTCGTGATCGTCACCCACTACCAGCGGCTGCTCGATTACATCGTGCCTGACTTCGTGCACGTCCTCGCTCAGGGGCGCATCGTGCGCTCGGGTGGCCGCGAGCTCGCACTCGAGCTCGAGGAAAAGGGCTACGCCTGGATCGACAAAGAGGCCAGCTAGATGGGCGCATTCGACCGCAACCTTGCATCGCGGCTTTACGCCGACCAGCCCGCACCGGCGTGGATCGAGGCGCTGCGTGAGGCTTCACGCACGAACTGGGCTGCGCTTCCCTGGCCGACCCGCAAGACCGAAGCATGGAAATACACCGCACTCGATGTGCTCGATGAGACCGATTTCCTGCGCAGGGCCACCGTGGCGGCGCCGCAGTTCGATGCTGCCGCACTGATTCCCGGCCTGGATGCCGATCGCATCGTGTTCGTGAACGGTGTGTACCAGCCGACGCTGTCCAGTGTCACGGAACAACCCGGTGTGCGCGTGCTGAACTTCCGCGCCCTCGGTCCGGATGACCGTGCGCAGATCGACGCGGCGCTGGGACGCCTGAGCGAGGGCAGCGACAATCCGTTCTCGACGCTGAACGGTTGCTGGCTGGACGATGGTGTGCTGCTGCATGTCGGGACGGGAGTGCGTGCCCTGCGCCCGTTGCATGTGGTGCACGTTGGTGCGCCACAACAGCATCCGTTTGCCTACGCGCAACGCCTTCTGGCCGTTCTCGAGCGCGGGGCGGACGTGGATCTGATCGAACAGTTCATCGATCTGCCCGGTGCCGGCGAATCACTGGTGAGTGGCCTGAGCGAGCTGCGCGTCGGCGAGGGTGCGCGTCTTGGACACTACCGCCTGCAGGTCGAGGACGAACGTGCGATCCACCTGGGTGCGATACATGTCGAACTCGCACGCGATGCGCGCTGCGAGGGGCTGCTGTTTGCGCTCGGGAGTACGCTGAAGCGCATCGACTTCAATGTCTACCATCGGGGTCGTGGGGCCTCGTGCCGGCTCGATGCCATCTACCTGGCGCGCCACCGGCAGCACATCGATCTGCACACATCTGTCGAGCATGAAGAGGGGTATGCGACCACCGAGCAGGTGTGCCGCGGCATCATCGACGATGCGGCCCACGCCGTGTTCAATGGGCGCATCCATATCCATCCGCAGGCGCAGAAGAGCAGTGCTGATCTCAGCAACCGCAACCTGCTGCTCAGCAACGAGGCCGAGGTCGACACCAAGCCGGAACTCGAGATCTATGCCGACGATGTGCGCTGCTCGCACGGTGCGACGGTGAGTCGCATCGATGGCAAGAGCCTCTATTACCTGCTGACGCGTGGAATCGGGCGCCATGAGGCGGAAGTGCTGCTCGGTTACGGCTTTCTCAACGAGCTGGTGTCACGCGTCGGCAACGAGGCACTTGCCGTGGCGTTTCGCGATGTGGCACGCCGATGGCTGGGAAGACAGGAGAACCCGGACCTCGGGGTCGTGCCATGAGCGAGGCGGTGCTGGATCGGCTTGTCGACGAGACCTTCGACGTCGAGTGCGTGCGGGCGCAGTTTCCGCTGCTGGCACAGGAAGTGAACGGCAGGGCGCTCGTCTATCTGGACAACGCCGCCACCACACAGAAACCGGGCTGCGTGATCGAGTCGATCGAGCGCTATTACCGGACGATCAACTCAAACGTGCACCGCGGTGCTCACACGCTGAGTGATCGTGCGACCGGTGCCTTCGAGGCAGCACGCGATGCGGTGCGAACCTTCATCAACGCACCGGCGCGCGAGCAGCTGATCTGGACGCGCGGCACGACCGAGGGCATCAACCTGGTCGCCCACAGCTTTGCACGCGATCGCCTGCGTGCGGGGGACCGGATCCTGGTTTCGGCGATGGCGCATCATTCGAACATCGTGCCCTGGCAGCTGGCGGCGCACGCGGTGGGTGCGCACGTCGAGCCGATCCCGGTGAGCGACGATGCGCAGCTCGATCTCGATGCGTTCCGCACCCTGCTCGATTCGCGCGTACGCCTGGTGGCGCTGGAGCACGTCTCGAACGCAATGGGGACCATCCATCCCGTTGCCGAGATCGTCGCGATGGCGCATGCCCACGGTGTTCCGGTGCTGCTCGACGGAGCGCAGGCGGTTGGGCACCTGGCAATCGACGTGCAGGCACTGGATGTCGATTTCTACGCGTTCTCTGGCCACAAGATGTTCGGACCAACCGGAATCGGCGTGCTGTATGGCAAGCGCGAGTGGCTGGATTCGATGGTGCCGTACCAGGGCGGCGGGGAAATGATCGAGACGGTCGACTTCGAGCGTACCAGCTACGCCCGGCTGCCGTATCGTTTCGAGGCTGGCACGCCGCATATTGCCGGGGCCATCGGACTCGGTGCGGCAATCGACTGGCTGGCTGGAGTCGACCGTGAGGCGGCACGGCGGCACGAGGATGAGCTGCTGGCACATGCACTTGAACTTGCAGGTGATCTGCCGGGCTTTCGCCTGATCGGTCGGGCACCGCACAAGGCGGCGGTGCTGAGCTTTCTGCTCGATGGCGCGCATCCCCAGGACGTGGGAACGCTGCTCGACCAGCAGGGCATCGCCGTGCGCAGCGGTCACCACTGTGCGCAGCCGATCATGAAGCGCTTTGGAATCAGTGGCACGGTACGTGCCTCGTTCAGTCTCTACAACACGCACGCCGAAGTCGAACGCCTGTTCGCGGCGCTGCACAAGGTGCGGAGTTTCCTGTGAATGCCACGGTCGGAGAATTTGATCCTGCAACGCCTGTACGGCTGACCGATGCGGCGTTGCGCCATCTGCGCCAGCAGATCGGATCGAGCGGAGCGCTCGGCTTGCGTTTCGCCGTCAAGGAAAGTGGCTGTACCGGATACCGGTACGTGCTCGATCTCGTGCACGAGGCGCCGGTCGATGATCTGGAGTTGCGTGTGACCGACGATGTACGGCTGTGGATCGACCCCAAGGCGCTGGCCATTGTGCGCGGCACGACGATCGACTACACGCGCGAGGGGCTCAACAGCGCGCTGCGCTTTCTGAATCCGAACGTCCAGGACAGCTGTGGCTGCGGTGAGAGCTTCAACGTTTCCGCAGGGGGCGGCATCTGATGGAACGACGCATGGTCGTGACGCAGCGCGACTGCCCTGCGCGTCTGGTACCGGTCGGCACACCGATCATGATCCCGAAGGACAGCTTCGTGACCATCACCCAGTCGCTTGGCGGCAGCTATACGGTGACGGTCAACGGCAACATGGCGCGCGTCGACGGAACCGAGGCCGATGCGCTGGGCCTGGCGGGAATCGATTTTGCGTTCGAGGCACCGGCGGACGGGAAGATCGCCCGCGAGCAGGTGTTCACCGCGCTCGAGACTGTCTACGATCCGGAGATTCCGGTCGACATCGTCTCGCTCGGCCTGGTCTATGAGGTCGACATCGATCAGGAGGCCGGCGAGGTGTACGTTCGCATGACCCTGACGGCACCGGGCTGCGGCATGGGGCCGGTGCTGGTGGGTGATGTCGAAAGCCGGTTGGCGAAGGTGCCGCATGTGCGCAAGGTCTCGGTCGATCTGGTCTTCGATCCGCCCTGGACGCGTGACATGATGTCGGACGAGGCCAAGCTCGCAACCGGCCTGTTCTACTGAGCATCGATCCACAGCGCGAACACTGAACATGAACTCGACCAGCGTGGCCGCATCGACTGCCGAGATCGTCGATACCCTGACGTTCTTCGACGACTGGGAGGACCGTTACCGCTACATCATCGATCTCGGGCGAGAGCTTCCTGACATGCCGCTCGCGCAGCGGCGCGACGATCTGCTGGTGCGAGGCTGTCAGAGCCAGGTGTGGCTCGACTGGCACGAGGAAGACGGGCGTATCGTCCTCGAGGCCGACAGCGATGCACTGATCGTGCGCGGGCTGATCGCGCTGATCCTCGCCGCCTACGATCGGCGCAGCCCCGAAGAGATACTCGACTTCGACATCGACGACTACTTCACCCGCCTCGACCTGCTGCGTCATATCAGCCCGACGCGCGGCAACGGACTGCGCGCGATGGTGCAGCGCATTCGTGATATTGCACGGATGCAGATTGCCCAATAGTCTTCGTCCGACACTGAAGTGTTCACACGAGGATCGGCGCATGCGACGCGACATCGAATTCCCCGGACACGGTGGCACCGTGCTGCGCGGTTGGCTCTATACGCCAGAAACCACCGGGAAGGGCCCGGCGCTGGTCATGGCGCATGGCTTCTCGGCAACGATCGACATGGGCATCGATACCTTCGCTCGCGTGTTCTGTGCTGCAGGCATCACGGTGCTTGCCTACGATCAGCGCAACTTCGGCCTGAGTGACGGCGAGCCGCGCCAGGAGGTCAACATCTGGGCCCAGGCGCGCGACTACCTGCGTGCGCTCGACTGGCTGGAGCGACAGCCGGGGGTCGATCCGGGGCGAATCGGCATCTGGGGCTCCAGCTTCAGTGGCGGTGAGGTGCTCGTCGTTGCTGCCTGCGATCCGCGCGTCGCAGCGGTGATCGCCAACGTGCCGTTCGCCAGCCTGCCCGATACCGCCGAGCGTGTGAACGAACCCGGTGCCTTCGAGGCGATCCGGGCAGCGCTGTACGATGATAGCGGCAGCGGCCCGGCCGATGCGCCCGGTGAGTCGATCGGGCCGCTGGCGGTCGTCGAGCAGGAGGGCAGCGAGCTGCGTGCATTTCTGCCCTTTCCAGAGGCGACGCAGTGGTTTCTGGAGCACGGCGCACGAAGGAGCCGGACCTGGCAGAACCGGGTCAGCCTGAGGGCACTGCCAAGCGTACCCCCGGTCTTCGATCCGGGTGTGTGCACACCGCATATCACGCCACGGGCACTGCTGATGGTGTTGGCAAGCGAGGATCGCATGGCACCGGTCGACGGGGCACTCCAGTCCTTCGCGCGCGCCGGCGAACCCAAGCGGCTCGAGGTGATCAGCGGTGATCACTTCGTCGTCTACCAGGGACCGGGATTCGAGCGCAGTTCGACCGTGATGTGCGAATTCCTGCGCGAGCATCTGTGAGGAAAGAACAATGAAGACACGCGCTGCCGTAGCCTTCGCTGCCGGACAACCCCTCGAGGTGCTCGAGGTCGATCTCGAGGGGCCGCGTGCCGGCGAGGTGCTGGTCGAGCTGAAGGCGTCCGGCGTGTGCCACACCGACGCGTTCAC
>CAZSYV010000045.1:0-4228 GCA_964610955.1 uncultured Klebsiella sp.
GTCAGTCGCCCAGGTGCGGAATCATTTCGGCGTAGCGGTCGATCATCGGACGGATGGCTTCGGGCTGGTCCCACAGTTCGACATCGACGCCGACCATGACGCGGCGGATGCCGAGGTCGCGATAGCGCTTCAGGGTGTCAAGGTCTGGCGAACGCATGGCGATCAGCGAGATCTCGACCGTGGCGGGATCGCGACCGGCTGCGCTGACCGCGTTGCGGAAACGTTCGATCGACACGGCAAGGTCACGCAGCGCGAAATCGATCGGCATCCAGCCGTTGGCCCACTGGGCGGCGTGGCGGATGCCGGTGCGTCCGAGCACGCCGAAGATGATGGGTGGTCCTCCGGGCTGTACCGGCTTCGGGTTGCACCAGACGGGGTCGAAGTCGATGAATTCGCCGTGGTATTCGGGCTCATCCTCGCGCCACAGCGTACGCAGCGCGGCAACCGTTTCGCGCATCAACGCGTAGCGGCGCTGCCACGGGTGAGGCGTGACATTGGCGAATTCCTCGGCGTTCCAGCCGACGCCACAGCCAAGGAGCAGGCGTCCGTTGGACAGACGGTCGAGGGTGGCGATGGTCTTCGCCAGCGAGAACAGCTCGCGCTCCATCAGCAGCGCGACTGCCGTACCGATGCGCAGCCGGCTGGTTGCGGCGGCAGCGGCCATCAGCGAGACGTAGGGGTCGCCGATGTGTTTGTACGGCTCGGGGAGTGGGCCGCCAGCGGGGTAGGGGGTCCGCAGTGCGCAGGGAATGTGGCTGTGTTCGCCGAACCACAGCGATTCGAAACCACGCTCCTCGAGCTCGCGTGCCAGCTCGTGTGGCGGCGGGTCGAGTGGCGTGTTCATCGAATTGAACCCGATGTGCATCACGGTGCTTCCTTCGATTGCGCTGCTCAGACGCCGAGGAGATGCCCCACGCCGTAGAGGTCGATCAGCTTGCGCATTCCGTCCGGCAGGTTGCGGAACTCGAGCGCACTGCCGTTGGTCGAGCTCATCCGGCGCAACTCGATAGCAAACGCGACCGCTGCCGAGTCGACTTCGGTCGTACCGGAAAAGTCGAGGATGCGCACATTGGCGTCACAGACCTCGCGTGCCCCCGCGAGCAGTGCTGTCACGGTTCCCATCGTGACGGCGCCGCCAAGGTGCAGCGTGTCACCTTCGCGGGTGATGCTCATGCGGACTTGCCGTTTACGGTGGCTGCAAGCGTGGAGTTCTTGTCCTTCAGCATGCGGATCAGTCCGGCGACGCCGCTGCGACGGGATTCCTCGGCGAAGGCGTCGCGGTAGGTGGTCACCAGGCTGACGCCGTCGACGGAGACGTCATAGACCTTCCAGCCCGAGGTGGTGATCGCCATGCGGTAGTCGACCGTGACCGGTTCCGAGCCGGGCTGCGTGATGCGTGAGCGCACGATCGCCTTGCGCTGGTCCTCGGATTTGCGCTGCGGGTCGAACTCGAGTGACAGACCCTTGAAACGATCGAGCGCGCTCGAGTAGGTGCGTATCAGCAGGGTGCGGAACTCATCGGTCAGCTCGTTCTTCTGTTCGGCCGTGGCGCTACGCCAGGCGAGCCCCGAGGCGAGCGCCGCCATGCGCGTGAAGTCGAAGTGAGGCAGGACCTTGTCGCGTATCGCATCCTGCACGGCACTGCTGCCGGGCTTGTCCGCATTTTGTTCGAGAATTCCCAGCACTTCCTCGCTGACCGAGCGAACGAGCGCCTCGGGTTCCATGTCTGCAGGCCAGACGGGGGTTGCGGCAAGGGCGAGCAGCAGGGCAGCTGCGGCGGTGAACAGTTGCGTGAACCGGAACATGGGCAATGCAGTCATCGAACTAGTCCTTGAAGTCATCATCGTTCGCCTTTTTCTTGGCGCTGCTCTTGTCTCCACCCGAGGTGCTGTTGAACAGGAACTTCGAGATCAGGTTCTCGAGCACGATCGCACCCTGTGTGAGTTCGATGGTGTCACCGTCCTTCAGGTCCTCGGTGTCGCCACCGGGCAGCAGGCCGACGTACTGGTCACCGAGCACGCCCGAGGTGAGGATCTTTGCCGAGCTGTCGGCCGGGAACTGGTAGCGTTTCTCGATGCGCAGCGTCACCACGGCCTCGAAGGTCTGGTTGTCGAAGCTGACGCCCGCGACGCGACCGACGACCACGCCGGCGCTCTTCACCGGCGCCTTGACCTTGAGTCCGCCAAGATCATCGAAGCGTGCGGTGAGCGTGTAGGTGGCGCCGCTGGTCGCGCCGGTCAGATTTGCGACCTGCAGGGACAGGAACACCAGGGCCGCGAGGCCCAGGGCGACGAAGATGCCGACCCAGAGATCGATGGTGGTGCGGTTCATAGCGTCAGTGGCTCATCTCATGAACATGAAGGAGGTAAGTACGAAGTCGAGCGCCAGGATCACCAGCGCCGAGGTGACGACCGTGCGTGTGGTGGCGCCCGAGACACCCTCGGCGGTCTGTGGGGCCTGGTAGCCTTCGAACACGGCAATCCAGGTCACGGCAACGCCGAACACGAAACTCTTGAACACGCCGTTCAGCACGTCGTTGCGCAGGTCCACGGCAGTCTGCATCTGCGACCAGAACTGCCCGCTGTCGACGCCGATCAGCACCACCCCGATCAGGTAGCCGCCGAGAATCCCGGTTGCCGTGAACAGCATGCCGAGCAGCGGCATCGAGAGCACGCCGCCCCAGAAGCGCGGTGCGATCACGCGTGCGATCGGGTCGACCGCCATCATCTCCATGGCATCGAGCTGTTCGGTTGCCTTCATCAGCCCGATCTCGGCGGTGATTGCGCTGCCGGCGCGGCTGGCAAACAGCAGTGCCGCCACCACCGGGCCGAGCTCGCGCACCAGCGACAGTGCGACCAGCACGCCGAGCGCCTCCGAGGAGCCAAAGCGTGCCAGCGTGTCGTAGCCCTGCAGCCCGAGCACCATGCCGACGAACAGGCCCGAGACGAGGATGATCGTCAGCGACAGCACACCGGCGAAATAGATTTCACGCAGGGTGAGCGGCAGGCGCCGGAATGCGGCCGGCGTGTGGCGCAGTGTCGCCATCAGGAAGCGCGTCGCGAGACCGAGCCGCCAGATGGCGTTGATCGTGCCTGCGCCGAGGGCGCGCAGCAGCGGTGCGGGATTGATCATGCCGCCGAGTCTCCGAGCAGGTCGCTCATGTAGTCGGGCGCAGCGTAGTGGAACGGTACCGGTCCGTCCGCCTCGCCCCAGACGAACTGGTGCACATAAGGCTCCTTCGATGCCCTGACCTCATCAGGGCTGCCCTGGACGATGATGCGTCCCTCGGCGACGAAATAGACGTAATCGACGATCTTCAGCGATTCCTGGATGTCGTGGGTGACGATGATCGAGGTGGCGCCGAGCGCGTCGTTGAGCCGGCGGATCAGCTGCCCGACCACGCCGAGCGAGATCGGATCGAGGCCCGCGAACGGCTCATCGTACATCATCAGCTCGGGGTCGAGTGCGGTCGCGCGCGCCAGCGCGACGCGTCGCGCCATGCCGCCCGAGAGCTCGGAGGGCATCATGTGTGCCGCGCCACGCAGTCCGACCGCCTGCAGTTTCAGCAGGGTGAGGTCGTGGATCAGCGACTCGTCGAGATCGGTATGCTCGCGCATCTGGAACGCCACGTTCTCGAAGGCCGACATGTCGGTGAACAGCGCCCCGAACTGGAACAGCATGCTCATGCGCCGGCGCAGCGCATAGATCTCGGGCTGGCGCATTCCGTGCATCGACTGGCCGAATACGCGCACATCGCCCCTGGAGGCGCGCAGTGCGCCACCGATCATGCGCAGCAGCGTCGTCTTGCCGCAGCCGCTCTGGCCCATGATGCCGACCACCTTGCCGCGCGGGATCGCGAAGTCGATGTCCGACAGCACCTGGCGCCCTGATGGGTAGGCGAATGACAGATTCTCGAATTCGACGGCGTTTTCGCTGGGCATCGGCCTGAGGGTGCGCTGAACGAACGGCGCATTCTATAAGATGCGCCGTGGAAGTCGAGCCGTGCCGTGAGCGAATTCGACACGTCTGGGTGATGGCCGATGCCCTTTGCAGTGCGGGGGTGGTGTGATGTGATAGGAAGGTTCTTGACAGTCGAAGAATGGTTCCCGCTTTCGCGGGAATGACGGGATGGGGCGCGGGAATGACGGGATAGGGCGCGGGAATGACGGGATGGGGCGCGGGAATGACGGGATGGGGCGCGGGAATGACGGGATGGGGCGCGGGAATG
>CAZSYV010000045.1:4328-5622 GCA_964610955.1 uncultured Klebsiella sp.
GGGCGCGGGAATGACGGGATGGGGCGCGGGAATGACGGGATGGGGCGCGGGAATGACGCCAGAGGAGAGCCGAAGTGACGGCAAAAGGGAGCCGGAATGACGAATTTCAGGCGACGGGGGCGAGGATCACGGGGGAGGATCGAGAATGCTTTTTTACTTTGATTTCACCACCTGGCGCAGGCTGATCTGGCTGGCGGCGCACGAGAGCAGCCCACGCCGGCGCTTCAGCCTGTACCTGCGCCTGCTGGTGAAGGCGCCGCTGATAGCGCTGTTCAACACCATCTGCTTTGCGCTCGATCCGCTGCTGTTTCCCGGGTTGCGCCAGACCTCGGTGCGCGAGCCGGTGTTCGTGATCGGCCACGCGCGCAGCGGCACCACGCTGATGCACCGACTGCTCGGCGCCGACGGCGAGCGCTTCAGCACCTTCCTCTACTGGGAGCTGTTCGCGCCGTCGGTCCTGCAGAAGAAGGCGGTTCACTGGCTGGCGGCAATCGATGCGCGCTGGCTCGGCGGGCGCCTGCAGAAGTGGGTGGATGCGCGCGAGAAGCGCATCTTCGGGCCGTCGAACCACATCCACCGGATGGGTTACCGGTTGCCCGAGGAAGACGATTTCATGCTCACGAACTCCTGCGCCTCGGGCTACTGGATGACGCAGCTGCCGTATCTCGATGATCTCGACTTCTACTACATCGATCGTCATGAAAAGAAGCAGCGTCAACGCCTGATGGGCTTCTACCGCGAGTGCGTACGCCGCCAGTTGTACATGAGCGGCGGAAACCGCATTCACCTGAGCAAGAACCCCACCTTCTGTGGCCGTGTCGAAACCCTGCTCGAGGTGTTCCCTGATGCGCGCTTCGTCGTTCTCTACCGAAACCCGCTGGAGACGATGCCGAGCCTGCTGAAGCTGATGAAGTTTGCCTGGTCGGCCCACCACTTCGACGAGGCACGCATGCAGTCGTCGTTTCGCGCGCTGGCCGAGATGTCGTTTCACAACTACACCTACCCGCTCGAGGTGCTGGAGAAGCACCCCGAGACGCTGCGTGCCATCGTCGACTACCGCCGCCTGGTTGCCGAACCGCGTGACACCATCCGCGAGGTGTACGCCGCACTCGGTCTGGAGATCAGCCCGCAGTACGCGACCGTGCTCGACGCCGAGCAGCAGCGCGCCGGGCGTCACGAGACGACGCATGCCTACAGCCTGGAGGAGTTCGGGCTCGATGCCGACGAGATCCGCGAGCGCCTTGCGCCGCTGTTCGAGCGCTTTGGCTGGGAGCGAGACCTTGCAGAGTCGGAG
>CAZSYV010000045.1:5722-22198 GCA_964610955.1 uncultured Klebsiella sp.
AGTCAGGGCCGGAACCCGGCACGGATGAGGCGGGCAGCTGAGCAGATACGGCAAGGAGACGCAGGTATGTTCACCGTTTATGCGAGTACGCCCGAAAACATGGGGTTGGCCGACATTGCCGCACACGCACGCCGGGCAGAGGCGCTTGGCTTTGACGGCCTGCAGGTGCCCGACGCCATCCACGACGGTTTCCTGCTGGCGGCGCTGGCGCTGAATGCAACCGAACGGCTCCGCGTCTGCATCTCGGTGCTGGTCGCGTTTCCGCGCAGTCCGATGAACGTCGCGCTGAGCGCCTGGGACCTGCAGGCACTCTCCGGCGGGCGCTTCGAGCTTGGTCTCGGTACCCAGATCAAGCAGAACATCGAAGACCGCTACAGCGCCCAGTGGAGTGCTCCTGCACCGCGCATGCGCGAGTACATCGGTGCACTGCGGGCAATCTTTGCGGCGTTTCAGAACCGCAGCAAGCTGTCGTACGTCAGCGAGCACTACCGCTTCACCCGCCTGCAGCCCTTCTTCAACCCGGGCCCGATCGAGCATCCACACGTACCGTTGCTGATGGGTGCGGTCGGCCCGGTGATGACCGCGCTCGCCGGCGAGATTGCCGACGGCATGATCACGCACCCGAGCAACACGCCGCCGCGCTATGTCAGCGAGGTGGTGCGCGTGCGACTTGCCGAGGGAGCAGCCCGCGCCGGGCGCAACATCGCCAATTTCAACCTCGTGCTGGGTTCGCTGGTCGCGACGGGGCCGGATGAGAAGACGGTGCGCCGCGAGCGCGAGAAGTGGCGCAACATGCTCGGCTTCCTCTACTCGACACCGGCCTACTGGCCGAGCCTCGAACTGTTCGGCTGGCAGGATCGTGGCGAGCAGCTGCTTGCACTCACGCGGGAGAACCGCTGGGAGCAGATGAAGGAGGTGATCGACGACGAGATGCTCGACGCATTCGTGCCGTCGGGGACCTTCGACACCATCGTTGCCGAGCTGGAACGGCGTTATGCCGGCCTGGCGGGGGCGATCACCCTGGTGCTGCCCGAAGATCCGGCACACGACGCGGAGTTTTCCCGGGTCGTCGCCAGGCTGCGCGGTGCCTGAGCGATCATCCGAACCGAGTCCACACGGGAGATCACGTCATGTTCGAAGCACCATTCGGCCCGCTCCGCCAGTTCGGATTTCTCGTCAAGGACATCGATGCGGCAATGCACAACTGGGTGCAGCGCCTCGGCGTCGGGCCCTGGTGGGGCTATCGCAACGTCAGCCTGCGCTCGCAGTTTCGCGGCACGCAGGCGCAGGTGCGGATGCACGTCGGCCTGGCCTACCAGGGCGGGATGCAGATCGAGCTGATCCAGCAGATCAACGACGTACCCTCGCCGTATCGATTCTTTCACGATGCGCCGCAGGCACAGTTGCTGCATCAGCTCGGCTACGTGGTCGATGATGTCGATGCAGCGCTTGCGCGTGCCAGGACGCTTGGCCTGGTCGAGCACGGCATGGTCAGCAACGACTTCGCCCGCTATGTCTACCTCGACCACCCGACCATGGAGGGGCTGGTCGTCGAACTGATGCCGGGCGACCCGGTGACACTGGCGAATTTCGAGGCCTGCGCCCGCGAGGCGGCATCGTGGGATGGCGAGAACCCGTATCGGCTGGTGGATGTGGCTCCGTGAGACTCTGGTTGCTCACATGGCTGCTTGGCGGCTGCATGGGCGTTCTTGCGGGCACTCTCGCAGCCGCGGCCGATGCGGGCCGTGTCGACGATGCCCGGCTGCGCGATGCGGGTCACGATGCGGCGAACTGGATCACGCACGGGCGCACCTGGGGCGAGCAGCGCTTCAGTCCGCTCAGGCAGATCGATGCCGGCAACGTCAGCCGCCTGGGTCTTGCCTGGAGTCAGCCGCTCGAGCACGAGCGCGGTGTCGAGGCAACACCGCTGGTCGTCGATGGCACGCTCTACATCAGCGGTTCGTGGAGCATCGTCTACGCCTTTGATGCGGCGAGCGGTCGCGCACTGTGGAAGTTCGACCCGCAGGTCGATCGTGCGCGTGCCGCCGAGAGCTGCTGCGGTGCGGTGAACCGTGGTGTGGCAGCGTGGGGCGACATGGTTTATGTCGGCACGCTCGACGGGCGACTGATCGCCATCGATGCAGCGAGCGGTGAGCCGCGCTGGAGCGTCCAGACATTCGTCGACGATGCGCCGGGGCGTGCAATCACCGGTGCCCCGCGCGTCGTGAAGGGCAAGGTGCTGATCGGCAACGGTGGTGCCGACATGGGTGCACGCGGCTATGTGTCGGCCTACGATGCGCGCAGCGGCGCACTGGCCTGGCGATTCTTCACCGTACCCGGGAACCCGGCGCAGGCGTTCGAGAACGAGACGCTCGCGCGGGCAACGAAGACCTGGAAGGGCGATGAGTGGTGGCGCTGGGGTGGCGGCGGCACGGTGTGGGATGCGATGTCGTATGACCCCGAACTCGACCTGCTCTACATCGGTGTGGGCAACGCGAGCCTCTATCCACGCGCGCGGCGCAGCCCCGGTGGTGGTGACAATCTGTTCGTGTCGTCGATCGTTGCGCTGCGCCCCGACGATGGCCGCTACGTGTGGCATTTCCAGCTCGCTCCGGGTGAGCAGTGGGACTATCCGGCCACCACACAGCTGGTGCTGATCGATACGCGCTTTCGCGGCCGGCAGCGCAAGCTGCTGGTGCAGGTACCGAAGCACGGTTTCGTCTATGTGCTCGATCGCAGGACCGGGCGGCTGCTGTCGGCGGAAAAGTTCACTCGGGTGAACTGGGCACGCGGTTACGACCTCGCCAGTGGACGCCCGATCGAGGACCCCGAACTCGACTACAGCCGTACCGGCAGGCCGACACTGATCTGGCCGGGCGTGTTCGGTGGGCACAACTGGAATCCCGTGTCGTGGAACCCGCGCACCGGCCTGCTGTACTTCAGCGAGACGCGCATGCCGAGCGTGTTTGCAGTCGATCCGGATGTCGGGCTGCGCGAGCGCGGGCGCCGCTACAACACCTCGCTCGACATGAGCGCGATGCTGAACGATCCGCGTTTTGCCACGGAACAGGCGAATCCACGCGGCTCGCTGATCGCCTGGGATGTTGCACGCGCCCGCATTGCCTGGCAGGTCGAGCAGCCGCTGCCGATCAACGGCGGCACGCTGAGCACGGCAGGCAACCTGGTGTTCCACGGCGCAACCGACGGGCGCCTCGTCGCGTACCGGGCGAGCGATGGCACGAAGCTTTGGGAGGCGCGCACCTTTGGTGCGGTGCAGGGCGGCATGATCAGCTATGCGGTCGACGGCAGGCAGTACATCGCTGCCGGCATCGGCTGGGGTGGCGGGCACAGCGCCGCGGTTGCCGACGGCGGCACGCGCGAGGGCTATCGCAACGCATCACGCATTGCCGTGTGGAGCCTGGATGCGATCGGGCAGCTGCCGGCACCCGAGCGCATCGAGACGCCGATTGCACCACCGCCGGTGAGCGCGGATGAGGCGACGCTTCGCCAGGGGCTGGCGCTCTATCTGACACACTGCGGCTACTGCCACGGCGCGGGCAGCGGTGGTGTTCCGAATCTCGACCACATGAGCGCGCGCACGCATGCGCAGTTCGATGCCATCGTGCGCGGTGGGCTGCTCTCCGGGCGCGGCATGCCGGGTTTTGCCGAGCAGCTGACGCGCGAGGAGGCAGAGGCGATCCGCCAGTTCCTTGCCGTGCATGCTGCACAGGTACGGGCCGCAGCGCCGTGATGACGTCTCAGCGGCAGGGAAATGCCTGTTTCAGCGCCTCCGGCACCAGGCTGCCGGCGTCCAGGTGGCGCCGTGCGGGGTTGTCGCTCAGGTAGCGTGCAACGGTATCGGCAAGCTGCCCCTTGGTGGCCCCCTCGGGTATGCACAGCGCATTGGCGGGCAGCAGGCCGCTCGCCTGCATCGCCTCGATGCTGTCGACGATGCCGGTGATGTAGCCGCCGCAGTAGCCGCGATTGAAGTAGTTCTCCGAACGACAGTCCTCGTGGAGCCGATTGCCGTTGTCGAAGCCCGCGTTGGCGACGAGTGGCAGCAGGGCGAGTGCGAGCAGGCGGCGCATTGGTGCTCCGTTGGCAGGGGTTGATGGCACCTACTCTAGGAGGCTGTTGGAGCCGGGTCCAGCGAATCGCGTCGGCGGTTGCGAATGTCCTTTTATCCTGCGGCGTGTCGATCGGCCCGGATCGGGCCGGGAAGAAACCTCATTTCGCTTTCCTTTTTGACGTTGCTGCCGGGCCCTTTGCGGAGTCGGTCCCATTGCTGCCTGTCCAGGTCTCTGGTACCCGGGTTGCCGACCTGGGTGCTGACTTCAGGGCACTGTGCGGCACGACATGACTCACCGGTTGGGGGTGAACGGGTGCCGGATAGCCCAGCGCGCGTGCAATCTGCGCGGCTGAATGCAAGGTACCCGGGCGCTCGGGCAGATCGGGGTCGACCTCCAGCGGCGCGTTGCCGGCCATGGCCATGTTTGGCGCAAAGCTGTGTGCATCGGCCAGCGGCCAGTACAGGCGGTAGACGGTCTGCTGATGTTCGAGATCATCCAGGATGCCGCGCCGGGGCATGCTGGGGAAAACTGCCGACAGCAGACGGATGCGGCTGTCGCTGATGCGCCGCACGATATGAAATGGTGTCAGTTCATCGGGGTGTGTCAGACCGGCGGACTGCAGCATTTCCCTGAGGGCATGCAGTGTGTTGGCGTGGAACTGTGCCACACGCGGTGCCTTGTCGCTCACCACCAGGGCGCGCTGGCGCACTGGGTCCTGCGTGGTGACGCCGGTCGGGCACAGGCCGGTGTGGCAGATCTGCGCCTGGATGCAGCCCACGGACATCATGAAACCGCGACCGGCGTTCACCCAGTCGGCACCCAGCGCGAACATGCGCGCGGCGTCGAATGCCGTGGTGATCTTGCCGGCAGCGCCGATCTTGATCCGCTCGCGCAGTCCGGTTCCGATCAGCGTGCCGTTGACGAAGTTGAGCGCCTCCTGCAGCGGTGCGCCCACGTGGTCGGTGAGTTCCACCGGGGCGGCACCGGTGCCACCTTCGGCACCATCGACCACGATGAAATCCGGCGTGATGTCGGTCTCGAGCATCGCCTTGACGATCGCGAACCACTCCCACAGGTGGCCGATGCACAGCTTGAAGCCGGTGGGCTTGCCTCCCGAAAGCTCGCGCAGCCGGGCAATGAACCGCATCAGCTCGATCGGCGTCGAAAAGGCACTGTGCGAGGACGGCGAGACGCAGTCCACGCCTTCCGGTACATGACGCGCGGCGGCGATCTCGGCCGTCACCTTCGCTGCGGGCAGGATGCCGCCATGGCCTGGCTTGGCGCCCTGGCTGATCTTGATCTCGATCATCTTTACCTGCGGGTCGGCAGCCTGCTCGGCGAAGCGCTCCGGGTTGAAGCTGCCGTCGTCCCTGCGACAGCCGAAATAGCCGGAACCGATTTCCCAGATCAGGTCGCCACCGTGCCTGCGGTGATAGCTGCTGATGCCACCCTCGCCCGTATCCTGGGCGAAGCCGCCCATTTTGGCGCCCCAGTTCATGGCCATGACGGCATTCGCCGAAAGTGAGCCAAAGCTCATGGCCGAGATATTGAAGATGCTGGCGTTGTAGGGCTGGGTGCATGGCGAGACCCCCGGATTGGGGGCATCGGGACGACCACCGATCCAGAGCCGGAAGTCGTGGGAATCGATCTGCGTCGTGCGCAGTGAGTGGTTGATCCACTCGTAGCCGCGCGCGCGGACATCCAGCTGTGTGCCGTAGGGACGCACATCGCTCGCACCCTTGGCGCGCTGGTAGACCACGGCGCGCTGCTTGCGCGAGAACGGCTCCGCCTCGATGTCGCCCTCGACGAAGTACTGGCGGATCTCCGGGCGGATGAACTCGAGGATGAAGCGCAGATGTCCGAGGATCGGGTAGTTGCGCAGGATGGCGTGACGCGTCTGGAACAGATCGTAGACGCCAACGAGCGTGAGTATGCCAAACAGCAGCGCCCAGAGTGCCGGATAAGGGCTGTTCGTGCCCGGCAGGGCAGCGGCAGTCCCCGCGAGCCCGAGCACGCAAACAGTGATCGTGGTGAACCGGATGCTGCGTTGATACAGAGTCATGCTGACCTCTGGTAACTCTGATTTATGCGCCACACGAACGGCACATCGCCCGTTCGCTCGTCGATCATACGCATCTTGTGCAGTCTGGCCGAGCGGTGTGGCAGTGCGTGCGCAGGCCGCAGTTTGCCGCAAGCGGGTACAATCGGCCTTTTCCAGCGTGGGTACCGTGCAGGCGATGGGCAGACGGGCAGTGGTTCTGTTGAGTGGCGGACTCGATTCCGCGACCGTGCTGGCGCTGGCGCGCCGTGACGGTTTCGAGGCATTCGCGCTGTCGTTTCGCTACGGCCAGCGCCATGTCTTCGAGCTGCAGTGCGCGCAGCGGCTGGCGGCGGCGCTCGGTGCGTGCCAGCATGTGACTGTCGATATCGACCTGCGCCTCTTCGGCGGCTCGGCACTGACCGCCGATATCGCCGTGCCGAAGAACCGTACTGCCGAGGAGATCGGCACCGAGACGATCCCGATTACCTATGTGCCGGCACGCAACACGATCTTCCTTGCGTATGCGACCGCCTGGGCCGAGGTGCTGGGGGCAGAGGATATCTTCATCGGCGTCAACGCACTCGACTACTCGGGCTATCCCGACTGCCGCCCCGAGTTCATCGCCTCCTTCGAGCAGATGGCGAACCTCGCCACCCGCGCAGGTGTCGAGGGCGAGGCAAGGCTGCGCATCAACGCGCCCCTGCAGCTCCTTGGCAAGGCCGAGATCATCCGCACCGGTGCCGCACTGGGAGTCGATTTTGCGCAGACCAGCAGCTGCTACGACCCGGGGCCCGATGGTGCGCCGTGCACCACCTGCGACTCCTGTGTGCTGCGTGCCAAGGGTTTCCGTGAGGCGGGGCTCATCGATCCGCTGCCGAGCAGGGAGGGGGTGAATGCGTGAGACAGCAGAACTGCTGCATGTGGCGGCAGCGCCCTTCGAGGCAGCCGTCAGCGTGCCGGTGCTGCCGGAGGGGCATCGTTCACGGCGTCTGCACGGACATGGCTTTCTCGCTACCGTGCGCTCGCGCGAGGACGCAGGGCTGTTGGCCGGGCGCCTGCGTGAAGCCGTTGCAGTGCTCGATTACAGCTGCCTGAACGATCACATCGCAGTGCCCACCGACGAGAACATTGCACGCTGGATCCGCAGCGCGCTGCATGATCTCGAGATCGACACGGTCGGTGTGCAGAGCACGCGCCATCAGGGTGTGGACCTCGATCGACTGCAGCGGGCGCACCTGTGGCGGCGCTTTCGCTTCGAGGCCGCGCACTGCCTGCCACGTGTTCCCGAGGGGCACCCCTGCGGGCGCATGCACGGACACGGCTTCGAGGTGATCCTGCACGCCGCCGAAGCCCTCGACAGTGCCGACATGGGAACCGATTTCGATCGGATCGCCACGCTTTGGCAACCGCTGCATGCACTGCTCGATCATAGCTGCCTGAACGATATCGAGGGGCTGGAGAATCCGACCAGCGAGGTGCTCGCGGGCTGGATCTGGCAACGCCTGCAGCCGCAGCTGCCGAGCCTGTCCTGGGTGACGGTCTACGAGACGGTCAGTGCGGGTTGCCATCACGATGGGCGGCAGTACCGGATCTGGAAGGAGCAGCGCTTCGAGAGTGCCGTGCGCGTGCTCGCCGGGCCGGCGGATGACCCGCGCCGTCGCCTGCACGGACACAGCTACATCACGCGCCTGCACCTCAGCGCACCGTTGGATCAGCTGCGCGGCTGGACGATCGACTACGGTGATGTGCGCGAGGCGTTCACACCGGTATTTCGCGAACTCGACCATCGGCGCATCGATGCCGTCACGGCGGGCGACGGCAGTCTCGGTGCGATCCTCGCGTGGATGCGCGAGCGCCTGCGCGATGCGCTGCCCGAACTCGATCGCATCGACCTGCATGCCACGCCCTTCGAGGGTGCGCTGCTGCACTGGGGAAAGG
Organism: uncultured Klebsiella sp.; assembly: GCA_964610955.1. Lineage (GTDB taxonomy): Bacteria > Pseudomonadota > Gammaproteobacteria > Pseudomonadales > UBA5518 > UBA5518. Next base: position 13,772 of record CAZSYV010000045.1, read on the forward strand.
AAGGCCCGATGCTGCCGGGTCCGGCACCATGAGCTACGCGGTCAAGGAGATCTTCTACACGCTGCAGGGCGAGGGGGCGAACACAGGGCGTGCCGCGGTGTTCTGCCGCTTCTCGGGCTGCAACCTGTGGTCGGGGCGCGAGCAGGACCGTGCCAGCGCCGCATGCAACTTCTGCGACACGGATTTCGTCGGCATGGACGGTCCCGGTGGCGGTCGCTTTGCGGAGGCTGCGCAGCTGGCGGCGGCGATCATGAGCCTCTGGCCGATACCGGCTGCCCCCGGGATCCGTCCTCTGGTCGTGTTCACCGGAGGGGAACCGCTGCTGCAGCTCGATGCGGCACTGATCGAAGCGATGCACGCCCAGGGCTTCGAGGTCGCCGTCGAAACCAATGGCACGCTGGTCGCCCCCCCCGGGATCGACTGGCTGTGCGTTTCGCCAAAGGGTACGGCGGCACTGGCGCTGCACGGTGGTGACGAGCTGAAGCTGGTCCATCCGCAGGCCGATGCGCCTCCCGAGCGTTTTGCCGGGCTGGCGTTTCGGGAATTCTTCCTGCAGCCGATGGATGGACCGGCCTACGCCGAGAACCTGGCAGCGACGCTCGAGTACTGCCTGCGCCACCCCCAGTGGCGCCTTGGGCTGCAGATGCACAAGGTCGTCGGTATCCCCTGATGCTGCAGTCCGGGCGGTCGGGGGCTCACTGCTTCTTCCACAGCCCTCCCTGGCTCACACAGTCCCAGCCCCAGCGCAACCAGTGCAGCAGCGCGAAGGCGAGCCAGAGCGCCCACGCGAGCATCAGCGCCCGGTAGGCCCACATCGGCACGCTGAGCATCCAGGCGCGCGGCAGGGTGGCGGCGCTGCGATCCTGATACCAGTGCAGTGCCCAGGCGCTCGAACCGTTGCCGGCAATCTGCATCTGTGGGTAGCCGAGCAGTCCGTGCTTCACCGCTTCGAAAAGCATGGCGAGCGCGAGCAGCGTGAGCAGCAACAGACCGACCTGCAGGGCGTTGAACTTGCGCCGTGGAATCCGTGTCGTGTCGGTGCGTGCGCGCCAGCCGAGCGCCAGCAGCCAGCCGACGACCAGCAGCCCGACCCAGGCCGTGCTCTGTGTCAGCCCGACGGCCAGCAGCGCCCAGCTCAGCGTGCCGAGGGGTGTCCAGCGCAGTCGCCCGAGCCCGATCGCCAGCAGCACGGCCACGATCAGCACGCCCCAGAACAGCACGGCGGGGCCAAGCGGCAGCCCCCCGAGCAGCAGCGTCCAGCGGTCGCGCCCCGGGTTCAGGTCGATGCGCGTGTTGACGCTGTCGATCCCGGCATCGAAGGCCGGCGTGCGCAGCAGGGTGGCGATGCCGTGGTCCTCGCGAAACACCAGCTCGGCCGTGTGCGTGCCCGGTGCGACCGGCAGGGTGACGCGCTCGCCCTCCTGGCGAATCGGCTGCGTGACGCCGTCGATGCTTGCCGAGCGCAGCGTTGCACCGACTGGCAGGGTCACCACATGCTGGTCACCGCGGCTGCTGCGCAGGGTGAGGCTGACGCTCGTGTCGGTTGCCCGCTGCCCCGGCGTCGTCTGCAGGCGCAATGCGTCGAGCGTGAGCGTTGGCCCCGCGATGGCTGCGGGTCGCGTCAGGTGCAGGGTGAGCGACTCGCCTGGCCACGGGCGCCATTCCGGCAGCCAGCGACCGCTGCGGTCCTGGTGGTGTATCGGTGCGATTCCCGAGGATTCCAGGTGCCACTGCGGGTTGATGTCGACACGCCAGGTCTCGAACCAGTTGCTGCTGTCCGGGGCAAGCAGTTCGATCTGCGCACGCTGCTCGAGTGTCGAGCGCCAGCTGATCGACTCGGCATCGGCTGCCAGGCTCAGCAGTACCTGCCCGTCCTCGACACGGACCGCTTCGCTGGTGACCGCTTCGCCGTGCAGCAGGGGAACCTTCAGTACCACCGCCGTACCGGGAGGGGAAATGCGCGAGACGCGTGTCTCGACCCGCCAGTCGAGCCCGAGGCGCAGGGTGCGCTCGACGCGCAGCAGCGCGGGCAGTTCGCCGGCCGAGAGTTCAGGTGTCGTTTCCGGCTCTCCGGCAAGGGTCTGCATGCGGCTGAACTGCAGCTGTGCTCCGATGGGCTGCCCATCGGCAATGCCTTCCACCGTCCAGCCGTCGATGGCGGCATCGATATGGCGCGGTGCAAGTGGCAGTGGCAGCTGGAAGGTTTCCGAGGCAGGTGTTGCACCACGCAGCACGAGCTGGTGCACGCCGGGGTCGAGACGGATCCACAGCACGCCATCGCGTGCGCGCAGCAATGCCGGTGCGGCGCTGCCATCGAGACTCGCCTCGCCTGGCAGCCAGGCGCGGGCATTGATCGGCAGCGGCACGGCCGTGTCCTCGAGCGCATGCATCTCGGCGCGCAGCGTCAGCGTGTCGCGCTCGAGCTCGATGCGCAGGCGTTGAAACTGCGCACACTCGGGCAGGCACTCGGGTGCTGCACCCAGACGCTCGCGCAGCTGTCCGAGCAGCGCTTCATCGGGGATCGCGGCGTGGGTCACTGGTGCATGCAGCAAGGCGGTGGGCAACAGGCAGGCCAGTGCAAGTGCTCCCGCAGCGCCGCTTCCTGCACCCTTTGCCGCGTCCTTTGCCGCACCCTTCGCTGTGTCGTGGCGCCTGGACCCCAGGATGAATGCCAGTGCGAGTGCGGCGAGCAGCAGCACGCGCAGCACGTTCAGCAGCAGGTTGACGCGTGGTGACAGCAATGTCAGCGAGATCTGCTGATCGCGCTGCACCGGGCCGTTCCAGCCAAGCGGTACATCGCGCCACCGCCAGTCGGGCAGGCCGGGGCCCGTCTGCAGCAGGGCATCCGGGTCGGTTGCAGCGAGGCTCTGTCGGGCTTCGGCAACGTCTGTGCCCGCCATGCGCTCGCGCGTGGAGGCACTCATCAGCGCGGGTTCCATGGCGACACGCTTGCTGATGCCGGGTGCGCTGGCAGCTGCCTGCACCTCGGCGTCCGCAGCCTGTTGTACTCCGGGAGGCGCGAAACCGGCCATCTCGAGCAGTGTTGGCGGGGTGCCGGGGTTCTCGAGCTGGGGGTAGATGCCGTTGCGCAGCTGTGATGCCATGAACGGCAGGGCGATCAGGAAGAGTGCGATGAAGGCGAGATTGCGCCAGGCGGTAACGATGCGCGCGAATGCGCCCTCGGGCAGTACGCGCAGCAATGCGATGGTGCCGGCCAGGTGCAGCCACACCACGCGCGGCGCCCCCGGCTCATGCCAGACCAGCACCAGGGTGACGAGCGCCAGCACTCCAGCCCGCCAGTCCCACAGCGCGCGCACCGCGAGTGCGGCGATCAGCACCAGGAAGATGTCGAGCAGCGTCCAGCTGCGGGTCCAGGTCTGCGAGACGGTATCGACACCGCTCGCGGCAAACAGCTTCCATCCCGGAGGCAGGTGCAGCAGCGCATCGAGCTGCTGGAAATCCTCGTCCCAGCCCACCGCGGGCAGCTGCCCGCGCGAGGCATCGAAGCGGCTGTCGGCGAGAAGGTTGAGCTGTCCCTGGCGCAGCTCGACCCCGGCGCGGCCGTCGGCACCCGCGGTGATGAGCTGCTGTGAGCCGTCGAGCAGCACCTGTCCGAGCCGGGTCGGTGCGTTCATCGTCATTCGCCAGCCACGGTTGACGGTGCCGCCGATCTGATCGCGGATCGTGTAGCCGCCGCCGTCGAAGTCGAGCCACAGATCGCGGTGCAGGCGCAGCGCATCGGGGGAGGGTTGCGGGTCGCCACGGCGCAGCTCGTGCAGCGTGAGCTGCACCCCGGGCTGCATCAGGTAGGCAGGCAGGCTGCGCCAGGGCAGTGGCAGCTCGGTCTGCGCCGGATCGACCGCCGCCGCGCCCTCGACTTCGACGAGCCGCAGCTCCGGGTGTGCCTCGAAGGACCACACTTCCTCGGCGGGCCACGGTGGAGTCGGGCTGCCGAGTGCGAGTTCCGTCACCGGTCCCGGATGGCGCGAGACGAGCTCGAGCACCCAGCTGCCGGGGCGAAGCTGCAGCCGCAGCGTCCCGTCGGCCTCGAGACGTGCCGGCAGCCTGGTGTCGAGCTGCAGCGGGATGAAGCCCTGGGGCAGCGCACCGGTCAGACGTTCCTCACGCGCTGCCCCCGACACCTGCAGCTCGATGTGTGTGACCAGCTGCAGCGGGATCTCGTCGACCACGCGACGGAACACCCGCAGCGACAGGCGGTTCTCTGTCCCCGCCGCATCGGGCTGCCCGGCCTGGCTGCGCAGCCACAGGTTGCCGTTGTCATCGAGCTGAGGGGTGCCGACCGCGTGCCCGTCGATGTTCAGGCGTACCAGTGCCGTATCGGATGGGATCGGCAGCGATTCGGGACGCCTGCTCCAGCTGAAGCTGCCACTGACGAGGTGCGAGCCCGGTTCGATCCGGATGGCCGGGCGGGCATCGTGCACTCCGACGGTTGCAGCACGCCCGTCGATGCGCACTTCCTGCGGCCAGTGCCGGCCGCCGCCGGGCAGTACCAGCCAGCCGCTCGCCTGTGCTGACCAGCGCTGGCGAAAGCGCCCACCCTCGCGCGTGAGCTCGAGTTCGAGTTCGGTCGACCAGGCGCAGCGACGTTCCTCGAACTGGTTGTAGACGAAGGGACAACCCGCCTGGCGATCACTGAACCGCACCCAGTCGACCCAGTCGCGCAGCACACTGGGCAACTGTTCGGGGCTCATGCGCTCGGCATGCACACCCGGGGCCCAGGCAAGGGCCAACAGCAGCAGCATGCTCAGGATCGGGTGAGTGGTGCGTTGCGTACGTTCCATCGTGTCGTTCCCTGGATTGGGTTCAGCCGAACAGCAGCGTGGGCGCGAAGCCGCTGTCGATCACCTGACGGGCGAGCCGCCACGAGTCGCACAGCGGTTCCTCGGCATCGGTCCAGCGTTTCGGCTTGTGTACGGTCACGGCACCCCCGCACCGGGCACCGGAACCTCGACGCGCTCGATGCGCCCCGCGCGGGTACCGTGCGCAGCACGCAGGCTGAGCGTTGCCGCGGTGATCGCGTAGAGCGTCCTGCGCCCGGGGCCGCCGAGCACGCAGGCGATCGCATGGCGCTCTCCGGTGGAGACGCGGTGGGTGATGCGCCCGCCGCGTTCGATGCGCAGGAAGTCGCGCGTCGTTGGCGAGGCGATCCACAACCCCTCTTCGCTGTCGACACAGATGCCGTCGCTGACGTGGTCTTGCGGCAGGTGGGCGAATGTCCGGCGGTTGCGCAGCGTACCGTCTGTGGCAATGTCGAACTCGAGTATCTCGACCGAGGCGCTCTGGCCGACGAACAGCCGGCTGCCGCTGGCATCGATCGCCATGCCGTTCGGGCACCAGAGCCCCTGTGCCGCGAGCACGACGCGCCCGTCGGGTTCGACGCCCACCAGCGCGGTGGTGCGTGGGATTTCGCTTTCGTAGTCGAAACCCAGGTTGCTGACCCATGCGCGTCCGTTGCGATCGACCACCATGTCGTTCAGCTTGCTGCGCGAGAACGCCGCCGTGCTGCAGTAGCGCTGCAGCGAGCCGTTCGCGAAGCGCCAGAGTTCATGCTCGTCCATCTGCACGATCAGCAGGCTGCCATCGGGGAGCCAGCCCAGGCCCGAGGGCTCGCCTGGCGTGTTCGTGATGGTTTCCACACGGCCATCGGCGTCGACGCGCAGTACGCGCCGTTCGGTGATGTCCGAGAGCCACAGCGCACCCTCATGCCAGCGCGGTGCTTCGCCAAAACCGATTCCCGAGACGAAGGGGGTCAGCGTCAGCTCTTCGGCGTCCATGGTGTTTTCTTCCTTTTCGGGCAGCGATTGCGCACCATAGCGCCCCGATCGACGGCCGCCAACAGGGGGCAGGGCAGCGTGAGGCATATTGAGCAATGGCACAGGCGGGGGGCGCGGCTCGGCATCTGCGTCGCATTGCCGCTCGCCTTCGTGATCGCCATGCTGCCGGATCAGCCCGGCCCGCAGTTCAGCCAGGCCGACAAGGTGATACATGCAGGCGTGTTTCTGGTGTTCGCGCTGCTTGCGCACCGGGGATGGCCGCAGCGTGGCGCCTGGCACGGCTGGCCGCTGTGGCTGCTGGCCTATGGGGCAGCGATCGAGCTTGCGCAGTGGCTGCTGCCGTGGCGCGATGCCTCGGTGCTCGACTGGCTGGCCGATGCTGCCGGCATTGCATTCGGCGTGCTGCTGGTGGCACGCGAACGGCGACTGGGCAGGCGGGCCGCTGCGCAATGAAGAAGCTGCTGATCGTCTACCACTCGCAAAGTGGCAGCACGGAACGGCTTGCCCGCAGTGCGGCGAACGGCGCGCGCACGGAAGCGGAGGTGGAGGTGCGCCTGCTGCGCGCACCCGAGGCAGGCACGGCCGATCTCGTCTGGTGCGATGCAGTCGTGCTCGCCACTCCGGAGAACTTCGGCTATTCATCCGGTGCCATGAAGGAGTTTCTCGATCGCACCTTCTACGCGGCGAGCGCGCACGAGCTGAACCGGGCGTATGTGCTGCTGATCAGCGCGGGCAACGATGGCAGCGGTGCGGTGCGGCAACTGCAGCGCATCCTGCGCGGCTACCCGCTGCGCGAGGTGGCGCCGGCGCTGATCACGGTCGGCGAACCCGATGCGCAGGCCCTGCAGCAGGCCTACGAGATCGGGCAGGCGCTTGCCGCCGGTCTGCAGCTGGGGATCTTCTGATGGTTCGGCCCGGGGTCAATGATTCAGGGGAGTGGGAGCGATGAAGCGACGCGTCGGGGGCATACTGCTTGCTGCTGGGGTGGGACGGCGTTTTGGCAGCGACAAGCGCCTCGCGCGCCTTGAGGATGGAGTGAGGGTGCTGGAGCGCTCGCTCGAGCGGCTGGCAGCGGTGTGTGACCGAACCCTGCTGGTGCTCGGGGCCGGGGATGAGGTGGCAGCACCCGACTGGCGTCTGCCTCCGGGTGTGGCGGTGATGAACGCCCCGCGCAGCAGCGCTGGCATGGGCTTTTCGCTTGCGGATGCGATCGTCTGTCCCGAGGTGCAGTCCTGGGATGCCTGTCTGGTCAGCCTCGCCGACAAGCCATTCATCAGTGTGGGTACGCTGCGCACCGTTCGCGAACTGCTGGAAAGCCATGAGCTGGTGGTGCCGGTGCACGCCGGCGAGTGGGGGCACCCGGTCGGCTTCGCGCGCAGCTACTTTGCGGCGCTGGAGCAGCTCGATGGGGATCGGGGGGCGCGCGGCCTGATCCTTGCGCACCGCAGTGCGGCGTGTTTCGTCTGTGTCGATGACCCCGGGGTGCTGGCCGATGTCGATACGCCCGAGCAGCTCGAGGAGTTGCAGCGGCAGTTCAGGCAGCACGAATCAAGCCCTGCTCACCCGCTCTGAGCCGAGGACCCCGCGCTGCCCGCCGTGGCCTCGCATAGCAGCAGCTCGATCATGGCGCGCGCTGCACTCGACAGGGTGTGTTCGCGGTGCACCACGTAGCCGAGCTGGCGCTGCAGGCGCGTTCCGGGCAGTTCGATCGGCACCAGTTCATCGGTGCACATGCTCTCGGGCAGCACCGTCCAGCCGAGGCCGATCGTCGCCAGCATGCGCAGCGTCTCGAGGTAGTTGGTCGACATGCTGGCCTCGAGGCGTATGCCATTGGCAATGAACAGCTCCTGCAGGATCTGCCCGGTCCAGGTGCCCGTGCCCGGCAGCACTGCGGGGTACCCGGCGAGTTCGGCGATGCTTGCGCGCCGTTTCGTGGCGAGTGGGTGGTCGTGGGCAACCATCACCGAGAGCGGATCGGCCCAGATCAACCGTGACTCGAGGCGCGAGCTCGCACCAGCGGGGGCCAGCGTGATCACGGCGAGCTCATGTTCGCCCTGCGCGACGGTGCCGTACGCCTTTTCCGAGTCCATGAATTCGATTGCCAGCCGCACTTGGGGGAAACGGCGAACGAAGCTGCGCAGGACCGGCGGCAGGCGGTGCAGACCGACGTGGTGGCTGGTCGCGAGGCTGAGCGGTCCGCTGACCGAGCCCGACAGGTCGCGGATCGCACGCTCGGTATCCTCGATCTCGCGCACGATCCGCTGCGCACGCGGCAGCAGCTGGCGCCCGGTTTCGGTGAGCGAAACCCTGCGCCCGATGCGGTCGAACAATCGCACGCCGAGCCGCGTTTCGAGCAGCGCGATGCGCTTGCTGATCGCCGGCTGCGTGAGGTGCAAACGCTCTGCAGCAAGTGAGAAGGACTCGCTCGCCGTGACGGCGAGGAATGCACGCAGCAGCTCGGTATCCATTTTTGGCCTCAGGCTTTGGCAGGCAGGGTGTTCGGCACGGTTCCATTGATGCCATCGCGGTTCACCTGCGTCGTTTTGAATGAACTGGGTTCCCGCTTTCGCGGGAATGACGATTTGGGGTACGGGAATGACGGGGCCTCGTCACTCCCGCGAAGGCGGGAGCA
>CAZSYV010000046.1:0-21850 GCA_964610955.1 uncultured Klebsiella sp.
GGGCGGCAGAGTTCGACGCCCACAGCTGGGCACAGTTCTTCCTGAAGTTCGTCATTGCGCACCCTGCCGTGACGGCCACCACTCCGGCCACCAGCAAGGTGGCCCATATGGTCGACAACCTGGGGGCAATGTTCGGACGCCTGCCCGACGCCGCGATGCGCAGGCGCATGATCGCCCACGTGCAGTCTCTGCCGGGATGAGCGAAACGGCGCTGCGCCACGGCTGATCCTTCCGGCAATTCGGCGGTTCATGCTATGTTCCCTGCGTTTTCGCTACCCCTTCACCCTCGCCCGGGAGGCCCGCACATGAAGCTTCGGACACTGCTTGGCCTGCTGTTTGCCATCCTCACCTGTGGCGCCGCGACAGCAGCGGTGCAGATACCTGCCGGCATCCAGCTGCCGCCCTTCCCGGCGCAGGTTGCGCCGACGCAGATGAACGAGGCAACGGCGGGCGAGATCGTCTTCAAAACGCGCACGCCCTACGACTTCGACCTGCTGATCGACGGTTACCAGGATCTGCCGCAGCACACGGGCATGGGGACGCTGGTACTGCCGGCCGGCGCGAGCGCCGCCCATCCGGTGCCCGCCGTGGTGCTGGTGCACGGCAGCGGTGGCCTGTCCCCGGGGCGTGAGGCGAACTACGCGGCACTGCTCGCTGCAAACGGCTTTGCCGCCATCTACATCGACTACTACCGCCCGCGCGGCATCACCGAAGCGACGCCCTATATCGCCAAGATGATGGGGGTGACCGAGTTCGACGCCGTATCCGACGCCTATGGCGCACTGCGTGCACTCAACGCCCACCCGGCGATCGACCCGAAGCGGGTGGCGATCATGGGCTTCTCCTACGGCGGGATGGCCGTGCGCATCGCGCTCGACGCCCGGGTGCACGCCTCGGTCGCCCCCGATCTCGCGCCCTTTGCTGCTCACCTCGACTACTACGGACCCTGCTTCCAGGACCTCAATACCGCCAGGACCACCGGCGCGCCGCTGCTGTCGCTTCGCGGTGGTGAGGACGCATCGAACGATCTCACCGCCTGCGCCGCACGCGAGATCGAACTGCGTGCCGCCGGCTCCGAGGTCAGCACGGTCGTCTACGCCCGTGCCGGCCACGCCTGGGAGGTGGATGCACCGCGCACGATGACCGACAACCCCTACATCGCCGGCTGCACCTGGCGCTACGACGCGAAGGGATTCCCCTCGGTCGAGGGCACTGCGCTGATCGCACCGGGAACGCCACGCGAGCGCGAACAGCGCTTCCACCTGCGTCTGCTGCTCGGCGACAAGCTGGGGGACTGTGCAAAGGTCGGCTACATCGTCGGGCGTGACGACGCGACCCGGCTGCAGTCGGACTACCGCCTGCTGCAGTTCCTGCGCGCGACGCTGCGCTGAGCACAGTGGGCATTCGCGTGCAGGAGATCACCAGTGTGTGGCCATGTCGCTGCTACTGATCATGCTGCTGCCGTTTGCCGGCAGCGTATGTGCAGCCTTCCTGCCCGCCAATGCCCGCGACGCCGAAGCCTGGCTTGCCGGAGCCGTGGCGCTCACCTGCACGCTGCTTACCCTTGCGCTGTACCCCGAGGTCGCCGCCGGCGAGGTCGTGCGTCTGGTCGTACCGTGGCTGCCACAGGCAGGGCTCGACTTCTACCTGCGCATGGACGGCTTTGCGTGGATGTTCACGCTGCTGGTGTCGTTCATGGGCGTGTGCGTCGTGCTTTACGCACGCTACTACATGTCGGCGCAGGACCCGGTGCCGCGCTTCTTTTCCTTCCTGATGGCGTTCATGGGCTCGATGCTCGGCATCGTGCTGGCGGGCAACCTGATCCAGCTCGCGATCTTCTGGGAGCTGACCAGCTTCAGTTCGTTCATGCTGATCGCCTACTGGTACCACCGCACCGAAGCACGCCACGGCGCACGCATGGCGCTCACCGTGACGGCTGCCGGTGGTTTCTGCCTGCTGGCCGGCATGATCATGCTGGGCAACATCGCCGGCGGCTACGAGCTGGAACGGGTATTCGCCGCCGGTCGCAGCGTGAGCACGCACCGCTGGTATCCGGTGATGCTGGTGCTGATCCTGCTCGGCGCACTGAGCAAGAGCGCGCAGTTCCCGTTCCACTTCTGGCTGCCACGCGCCATGGTGGCACCGACGCCGGTTTCGGCCTACCTGCACTCGGCAACCATGGTCAAGGCGGGCGTGTTCCTGCTCGCCCGGCTGTGGCCGGTGCTGGCGGGCACCGATCTGTGGTTCGTGCTGGTGTGCGGCGCCGGACTCGCCTCGCTGCTCTTCGGTGCCGCTGCCGCGCTGTTCCAGCGCGACATGAAGGGTGTGCTCGCCTATTCGACGATCAGTCACCTCGGACTGATCACGCTGCTGCTCGGCATGAACAGCCGACTGGCGCTGATCGCGGCGATCTTCCACATGATGAACCACGCGACCTTCAAGGCCTCGCTGTTCATGGCCGCCGGCATCGTCGACCACGGTACCGGCACCCGTGACCTGCGCCGCCTGAGCGGCCTGGCCCGTGCGATGCCGATCACCGCCACCATCACCACCGTCGCTGCCGCTGCCATGGCGGGGGTACCGCTGCTGAACGGCTTCCTGTCGAAGGAGATGTTCTTCGCCGAAACCCTGTTCAACAGCAACGGTTCCGCACTGCGTGCCGGCCTGCCGGTGATCGCCACCATCGCCGGCATGTTCAGCGTCGCCTACTCGCTGCGCCTGATCCACCAGGTGTTCTTCGGCCCGCAGGCACGCGATCTGCCCCGCCGACCGCAGGAGCCGACGCGCGGCATGCTGCTGCCCAGCCTGCTGCTGGTGATCGCCTGCCTGCTGGTCGGCATCTTTCCCAAGCGCACGGTCGGCCCGACGCTCGAGCTGGTGGCTCACGCAATCCTCGGCAGCGAGGTCCCGCACTACAATCTGGCCATCTGGCACGGCTTCAGCCTGCCGCTGCTGATGAGCACACTCGCCATGGCCGGCGGCATCGGCATCTACCTGTTGCACTACCATCACGGCCAGCGCGCCGTCGGTGACGCACCGTTCAGGATGCCCTTCGATGGCAAGCGTGCCTTCGACCTGCTGAGCATCAACCTGCAGCGCCTCACCTGGCATTTCGTGCACCTGTGCTCCTCGCAGCGCCTGCAACCACAGCTGTTTCTCATCGTCTGCAGCGCACTCGTACTCGGCTGGATCCCCTTCGCCACCCAGGGCTGGTCGCACGGCGACGCCATGCTGACGCCAATCGACCCGGCGTACGCCCTGCTCTGGCTGGTCGGTTCGGTGTGTGCCATCGGCGCGGCGATCCAGGCGAAGTTCCACCGCATCGCGGCACTGATCATGGCCGGCGGCGCCGGCCTCGTCACCAGCCTCAGCTTCGCCTGGTTTTCGGCACCCGACCTCGCGCTCACCCAGCTCGCTGTCGAGGTGGTGACGCTGGTGCTGCTGCTGCTCGGGCTGCGCTGGCTGCCACGGCGCCTGCGGATCGACGACGCCCTGCACGACTCCCTGCGCGCACGCACGCGGCGCCTGCGTGATCTGGTGCTGGCCGTCGTGGTCGGGGCCAGCCTCGCCGCCGTCTCCTACGTCATGCTGACCCGTAACCCGGGCGAGGGCATTGCGCATTTCTTCATCGAACACGCACTGCCCGAAGGTGGCGGACACAATATCGTCAACGTGATCCTGGTCGACTTCCGCGGTTTCGACACCTTTGGCGAGATCACCGTGGTCAGCATCGTCGCGCTGACGGTCTACGCCCTGCTGCGCCGCTTCCGCCCGGCACCGGAGAGCATCGAGCTGCCCCACGCCCAGCGCGAAGAGCCGGTATCGGCGGGTCGCCCGCCGTTCGATCCAGCCGTGACCCTGCCGGGCGGAGACCTGCGCATTCCGGCCGTGCTGATACGCCTGCTGCTGCCGATGGCAGGCCTGGTTGCCGCCTACCTGCTGCTGCGCGGCCACGATGCCCCGGGCGGCGGTTTCGTCGGTGGTCTGGTGATGGCAACGGCGTACATCACGCAGTACATGGTCGGCGGCACCATGTGGGTGGAGTGGCGCATGCGCGTACACCCGCAGTACTGGATCGCGCTCGGACTGCTGGCCGCCGGTGGCGCCGGCCTGCTCGCCTGGCTGGCCGGTCAACCGTTTCTCAAGAGCCTGGCCGTCGACCTGCAACTGCCGCTGCTTGGCAGGCTGCATCTGTCGAGCGTGCTGGTATTCGACCTTGGCGTCTATCTGGTGGTGATCGGCGCCACCCTGCTGATTCTGATCACCCTGGCACACCAGTCGTTTCGCAGCCCACGCAAGTGGCTCGAGCGCACTCCCGCAGAGAACTGAAGCATGGAAATCCTGTTTGCCCTTGCCATCGGCATCTTTTCGGCATCCGGCGTCTGGCTGCTGCTGCGCCCGCGTACCTTCCAGGTGATCATCGGCCTGTCGCTGCTCTCCTACGCGGTCAACCTGTTCATCTTCGGCATGGGACGGCTGGCGATCGACAGGGCACCCATCATCGCGGCCTCGGGCACGACCAACCCCCTGCTCTACGCCGATCCACTGCCGCAGGCGCTGGTACTGACCGCCATCGTGATCGGCTTCGCAACCACCGCACTGCTGCTGGTGGTGCTGCTCGTCGCCCGCGGACTGAGCGGCAGTGACCACGTCGACGGCAGGGAATCCGCCTGATGGAGGAGATGTTGCTGCAGCAGCTGCCGGTACTGCCGATCATCACGCCACTGATCGCCGCCGCGCTGATCCTGTTCCTTGCCGAACGTGCCCACGCACTGCGTGTGCTGATCGCAAGCCTGTCGATGCTGGTGCAGTGCATTGCCGCACTGCTGCTGCTGATGCTGACGGCAGGATTGCTGCCGCAGGTCTGGAACGGCGACATCGGCGTCTACAGCATCGGTGCCTGGCCGGCACCCTTTGGCATCGTGCTGGTCGTCGACCGCCTGAGTGCGCTCATGCTCAGCCTCAATGCCGTGGTCGGACTGGCTGCCTTCACCAACTCGCTCGCCTACTGGGACCGCGCCGGGCCGCACTTCCATACCCTGTTCCAGCTGCTGCTGATGGGCATCAACGGTGCATTCCTGACCGGTGACCTGTTCAACCTGTTCGTCTTCTTCGAGGTACTGCTGGCGGCCTCTTATGGACTGCTGCTGCATGGCTCGAGCATCCGCCGCGTAAAGGCCGGCCTGCACTACATCGTGGTCAACCTCGCCGGTTCGCTGCTGTTCCTGATCGGCGTGGCGCTGCTCTACGGCGTGTGCGGAAGCCTGAACACGGCCGACCTGCTGACCCTGGCCAACACCCTGCCCGGCGATGAGCGGGCGCTGTTCGACGCCGCTACTTCCATTCTCGGCGTCGCCTTCCTGATCAAGGCCGGCGCCTGGCCGCTCAATTTCTGGCTGGTACGGACCTACGCGGTGGCAAGCGCTCCGGTCGCGGCCGCGTTCGCCATCATGACCAAGGTAGGCGTCTACGTGCTGATCCGCCTCGATTCGCTGATCCACGGCGATGCCGTTTCCGCCGCCAGCAACACCGGCCCGGTTCTCTCCCACGGCCTGTTCGGTGACGGCATCTTCTACCTCGGTGTCGCCACCATGTGCTTCGGCATCTTCGGCATGCTTTCCGTGCGCCGGCTGACCCGCCTCGTCGGACACTCGGTCATCGTCTCCACGGGACTGCTGCTGACGGTCCTCGGACTCGACAATCCGGCCCTGATGGCGCCGGCGCTGTTCTACCTGATCGGTTCCGTGCTCGCCAGTGCCGCCTTTTTCATGCTTGCCGGCATGACCGAACGCGTACGCCACACGCAGCCGGCAATCGTAGTGGATGAACCGCTCATCCTGCCGTATTACGTGCCCTTCGGTGTGCGCCACACGCCCATCCTGCCCGGGCAGGACGACGAGATCGGCATCGCCATTCCGGCAGCCATGGCCTTCCTCGGTGTGATGTTCTCCTTCTGCGTGCTGCTGGTCACGGGATCGCCACCGCTATCCGGTTTCATCGCCAAGTTTGCGCTGCTGACGGTGGCGATCCAGTCGACCCAGGGCGAACCGGGAGCCTTCGCCGCCTGGACCTTCGTTGCGCTGACGCTGACGGCGGGACTGACCAGCCTGATTGCCCTGACCCGCATCGGCATGCGCCTGTTCTGGGCCACGCCGGGGCGCCATACGCCACGTCTGCGCATACTCGAGGCAGGCCCCGTTGCGGTGCTGGTGTTTTCCTGCATTGCCCTCACCGTGGCGGCAGGTCCGGTGATGGAGTTTCTCGAGGCGGCGGCACTGACGCTGAACGCCCCGCAGACCTATATCGAAACCGTGCTCGGCGGGAGACCTGCGCCATGAGGCGGATCGCACCACTGCTGACATGCAGCCTGTTCCTGATGTGGCTGCTGCTGAACGACTCGCTCGCTCCGGGGCAGCTGCTCGCCGGTCTCCTGCTGGCGCTCGCCCTCGGCTGGTGGGCCGGGAAACTGCGCCCGCTGCGGCCACGCCTCCATCGTCCCCACCTTGCCATCGGCCTGCTGGCGGTCGTCTTCATCGACATCGTGCGCTCGAACATCGCCGTCGGGCGCATCATTTTCGGTCTGGTAGCGGACCGGCACATCCACTCCGACTTCCTCGACATCCCGCTCGAGCTGCACGATCCGCACGGTCTCGCGGTGCTGGCAACCATCATCACCTCGACGCCGGGTACCGTATGGGTCGGCATGGACGAGGCACGGAACGTGCTCAGGCTGCATGTGCTCGACCTGCAGGACGAGGCCGCCTGGATACGTACCATCAAGGAGCGCTACGAACGGCCACTGATCGGAATCTTCCAGCCATGAGCGCAGCACTGCTCGAACTTGCCTGCCGGTTCGCCATGCTCTGCCTCGGCAGCGCGATGCTGATCGCGACCTGGCGCATGGTGTACGGGCCGGCGGCACAGGACCGTGTGCTCGGTTTCGACACGCTGTACATCAACGCCATGATGCTGCTGCTCGTGCTCGGCATCCGCTTCGGCTCGCGGATCTATTTCGAGATGGCGCTGCTGATCGCGCTGTTCGGTTTCGTCGGTTCGGTGGCGCTGGCGAAGTTCCTGCTGCGCGGCGAGGTGATCGAACCGTGAGCGCGGCCAGCGAAATTCCCGCCTGGACAGCGCTGACGGCAAGCCTGCTGCTCGCCTGCGGTGGTCTGCTGAGCTTCACCGGTGCGGTCGGCCTGATCCGCCTGCAGAGCTTCCAGGCACGCATGCACGGGGTATCGATGGGCACCACGCTCGGTTGCGGTTGCGTGCTGTTCGCGTCGATGTTCGTCTTTTCTTCCCTTGCCGGACGGCCGGTGATGCACGAACTGCTGATCACCGTGTTCATCGTGATCACCTCTCCGGCGACGGCAATGCTGCTGATGCGTGCCAGCATCTACCGCGATCGCGCGAAGGCGTCATCGCACGAGGCCGGTCCTACAGCTGGAACCCCACACCACGCACCAGACCTTCGCCAACATCGCGGAACCACCCGGGCGTGACGACGACATAGGCCGAGGCCGGGGCGCACTGGGCGTCGAACCACGCCTCCAGTGTGTGGATGTCCTCTCTGGCAAAGAACAATGTGTTGAGTTCGTAATTGAGGAACAGGCTGCGACCGTCGAGGTTGATCGAGCCACAACTGGCAAAAACCTCGTCGACCAGCACCAGCTTGGCATGAAGCATCGTGGGCAGCAGACGGATGTCTACCCCGGTGCGACTCAGCTCACGCAGACTGCGCTCGCGGGCGATATCGGCCATGTGGTGGTTCGAGCGCGCCGGCAGCAGCAGCCGCACCTCGACACCGCGACGCACCGCATGCAGCAGCGCCTGCTGCAGTGCAGCGTCGGGAACGAAGTACGGCGTGGCGGCCCACACCCGCCGGTCGGCGCGGTGGATCGCAGACAGGTACAGCGCATAGGCGGTATCGTCCCGGCGATCGGGGCCACTCGGCAGGAGCTGGGCCGGTGCGCCCGCAGAAACCGGCATGCAGGGCAGCGCCTCGACAGGAGCTCGCTCGCCGGTGGCAATCGCCCAGTCGGCTTCGAAGCCGTGCACCGCGCTGGTGACGATCCCGCCCTCGAGGACGAAGCTCAGATCCTTCCAGGGCGGCGCGCGGCGTGCACCGAGGAAGTACTCCGCGGCGAAGTTGCGCCCGCCGCTCCACATCGCGCTCCCGTCGACAAGCACCAGCTTGCGGTGGTTGCGCAGGTTGCCGTGTCCCGGGCGCAGCTGCAGGCGCAGCGGCGAGAACCAGCGCAGCGTCACGCCGGCCCGGTGCAGGGCCCGTGCCGTGCGCCTGTGCCCGATGAGCGCACCCAGGCCATCGAGCAGCACACGCACCCGAACACCACGGTGAACCGCCGCCTCCAGCGCCGCGATGATCTGCACACCGACGGCATCATCGCGAAAGATGAACATCTCGATATCGATGCGCTGCACCGCCCCGCCAAGCAGAACAAGCAGTTCATCGAGCGCCTGCACACCGCTGCCGTGGAACCGCGCCGAGGAGCAGTGCTGCGCCCGTGGCAGGTCGAGTCCGCGGGTGGCCGCAGGACCATCGTTTCCCCCTCGCCCGGCCTCATGCTGCGTATGCGCGAGCTTGCGCGTGCCCAGCAGCAGATAGACCGGCAGCGCAAGGTAGGGGAAGGCGATCAGTGCGAGCACCCACGCCACGGCTGCGGACGGCGGACGCCGCTGCCGACCCGAGTGGGTGAGGCTGACATAGAGCAGCAGCCCGCTTGCCACCGCGGCAAGGTGCAGCAGCGTGAGGGCGTGCCAGGTCTGGAAGTGCGTCATGGCAGCAAGTGGGAGCGTCTGCCCTGCGGGCTTCAGGCCGGTGCCACGGTCACCGGCTGGGGAGCCGTCCGGTTGCGCAGTGCCAGCCACAGCAGCGCCAGCAGCGTCAGCACGCCGGTCAGCGACTGGTAGTAGCCGACGGCAACGATGCCATGGTGGGTCGCAAGCCAGGTTGCCAGGTACGGGGCCAGCGAAGCGCCGAGTATTCCCGCCAGGTTGAACGACAGCGAGGCACCCGTGTAGCGCACCGCCGTAGGGAACAGCTCGGCGAGTGCCGTGCCCAGTGGGCCGTAGGTCAGCCCCATCAGCGCCAGGCCGATCGACAGGAACGCCAGCGTATCGAGGCGCGAATCACTGCTGAACAGCGGCTCGAAGAACAGGCCGAACACGATGATGGCGATGGTTGCCGCAATCAGCACGGCCAGCCGCCCCCGCCGGTCGGCCACCACGGCCGACACCGGGATGGTGAGTGCAAAGAACAGCACGCCGACCATCTGCAGGACCAGGAACTCCTCGCGTCCGAAGCCGAGCGCCGTGGTGCCCCAGCTCAGCGAGAACACCGTCATCAGGTAGAACACGACGAAGGTTGCCGTTGCGGCAAAGGTGGCCAGCGCCAGGGTGCCGCCATGGTTCGCAAACACCGTGAGCATGGGAACACGCACACGCTCGTCACGCTCGATCGCACGCTGGAAGGCCGGCGTCTCGGTCAGCTGCAGGCGCACGTAGAGTCCGAGCAGCACCAGCACCGCGCTGGCAACGAAGGGAATGCGCCAGCCCCAGGCAAGAAAGGCCGCCTCGTCCAGCCAGTAGGTCAGCAGCAGGAAGGTACCGGTCGAGCAGACGAAGCCCAGTGGCGCCCCCAGCTGCGGAAACATGCCGTACCAGGCGCGCTTGCCCCGCGGGGCGTTTTCGGTTGCCAGCAGCACCGCACCGCCCCACTCGCCCCCCAGACCGAGGCCCTGACCGAGCCGACACACGGCCAGCAGCGCCGGTGCCCACACGCCGATCGTGGCATAGGTCGGCAGCAGCCCGATCGCCACCGTCGACAGGCCCATGGTCGACAGTGCCGCCACCAGGGTCGCCTTGCGCCCGATGCGGTCACCGAAATGCCCGAACAGTGCCGAACCGATCGGGCGGGCGAAGAAGGCCAGCGCGAAGGTCGCGAGCGACTGCAGGATCGAGGACGTCGGGTCGCTTGCCGGAAAGAACAGTTGCGGAAACACCAGCACCGCTGCGGTGGCGTAGATGTAGAAGTCGAAGAACTCGATCGTGGTGCCGATCATGCTCGCGAACAGCACCTGGGCGGGCGAGTTCAGGCGGGGGGACACCGGCGTGGCCGGTTCAGTCAGCGTGTTCATCCGTGCGATCGCGCTCCCAGAGCTGGTAGACCGCATAGCCGCTTGCCGCCAGTGCGGTGTTGAAATAGACGATCCGCTGCGGCGTCACCCGCACCACATCGATGCGCCGCAGCGCACGCTCCATCGTCAGACGCACCGGATTGTACTTCTTCAGCATCGGCAGGAAACGCGGGTCGCTCGGCGGGATCACCTCGGCCGTGCCGTTGACCTGCACGCTGCTCCATACCTTGGCGCCGCCTTCGGCAACGCTCCAGCTGCCGAAGTCGAAGTGCACGGCGCTGACCGCCGGGTTCCTGCGCAGCTGCAGCAGCTTTTCCGTGCCGACTTCGGACACCACATAGAACACCCGCTCCTCGCGATCGAGCACCATGTCGAGCGTGGTGGCCACCGGGCGGTCATCGGCGGAAGTCGCCAGCATGAAGCGCTCGCGCCCCGGCAGAAAAGTCTCGATTGCGCCCCAGATCTGCTCCTGTGCGAGCTGCTGCCCATTGTTGATGTAGAGCTGCGTCGCGGAGGTCGTCGCGTCGACGCCGTAATCGATATCGTGGCACTCGACGCACACCACGCCCGGCGCAGGTTTCATGTGCCGCTTGCCCATGCGCGCATCGGGGCTGAGTGCCGGCCCCGGCACGATGACCGATGGCTTCGACTGCGACAGCGAATCGGCGTAGTTCGGTGTGCTCGCCCCCTGCGGGCTGTCCGCCCCCAGCACCGGACCGGCGAGCAACACGAACATGAGCACCCACGATACCGAGCTTCCGAACGTTCTGTGCCTGCTCACGCACTGCTCTCCCCACAGACACTCACTACCCGACCGTGCTCGGACCGCACCCTGCGCTGGCATGGATCTCAGCCCCCCTTGCCGGCAAAGGCGCGCGCCAGCGCATGACGCCGCTCCACTTCGGCGCGAACGGCGACATCTGCCATCACGCTGACCTCGAAGCCGTGATAGGCACGCGGAAAGACGTGGAGTTCGAGCGCAACGCCAGCCGCCATCAGCCGTCTGCCAAAGTGCAGGTTCTCTTCGACGAAAAGATCGAGCGCACCGACACTCAGGTAGGTGGGCGGTAGCCCCACGAGATCTTCCGCACGCGCGGCCGCCGCATAGGAGCTCACCCCATCGGCACCAGGCTCGCTGCCGAGCAGCGCCTGCCAGCCGAAACAGTTGAGCTGCACGTTCCAGACATGTCGCCCCAGGTTCGGGCTGAGGTCGGTCCTCGTGCAGGTACGATCATCGAGCATCGGTGCAATCAGCTGCAGGAACACCAGTCGGTACTCGCCGCGGTCCCGCACCATCAACGCCAGCGCCGCAGCAAGCCCGCCTCCGGCACTTTCGCCCCCGAGCGCAATCCGTTCGACATCGATACTCCAGGCTGCGGCATTGCGGTGCAGCAGCGCAAGCACGGTGTAGCAGTCCTCGAGTTGCCCCGGTGCGCGCGTCTCGGGTGCCAGGCGGTAGTCGACCGATGCGACGAGGCAGCCGAGCTCGTCGGCCGTGCGCATGCACCCCGCGTGGTTCAGCTCCGGTGTACCCAGCACGTAGCCACCGCCGTGCAGGAACAGCAGCAGTGGCAGCGGCCCGGCAACACTCCTGGGGCGATAGAGCAGGAAGCGCACCGGTGGAGCGCCAGCACGCGCCGGTGCCCAGTGTTCCTCGACGAGGACATTCGGACGCATGCAGTCCTCAGGCCGGCGCGCCATCGCCGTCATGCCGCTGCGGAACAGCGCCAGCGTCTCGTCGTTCAGTTCAAACGCCGGGATGGCATCCAGCCCCGGCAACAGCTCCGGATCGACCGCCGGATCGTGCATCGTTTTCCTCCTTCATCCTCCCGGATTCACCCACCCCGTCCACGCCAGTGAACCGGAAAGGATGTGCAAGTGTAGCGGAGGAGCGAAACGACAGTGGCGAGACCGCGCCTGCACGCCGTCTCGCCACCCGTCGAGGATACCCTGCGTCGATTCAGCACCAGGGCATCAGTTTGCCGGATTCGCCTTCAGCCAGGCATCCTTCGCCGCCTGGTACTGCGGCAGCGCGGGGCGCCCCATGTACGCCTTGTGCACCGAGTCCATCTGCGACTGCATCTCGCCGGTTGCGGCACGCTGCAGGATGCTCGGATCGAGGAAACTCGGATCGAAGCAGTCGTGGGCGTTGATCGTCTGATTGATGTAGGTGGTGCGCTGCGCCTTCAGGTCGATCGACAGGGTATTGAAGTTGCCGAGGTTCGGTTGCCCATTGCAGTCACCGTTCCAGTACGGTGCGTAACGCGTGTGCCAGATCCGCCACAGCGTGTCCTTCTTGTCGTAGAACTCGCCGTGGTAGAAGAACGGTGCCGAGGCATCCATGTACAGCACCTTCTTGCCATAGGGGTGATAGTCGGGCGGCGTCCCTTCCAGGACGAAGACCTTGCGCGGCTGATACCTGGTGTTGATGTAGTTCCAGTGCGGCGCGGTCTTCAGATCGACCCAGTTGCTGATGTCGTGCAGCTTGTTGGCGTAGTTGAGATCCGGCATGTCGACGACCTCGAGCACGTGGCGCTCGGCGACACACTTCCAGTTGCTGTACCACATCGGGTTCGCCTGCAGGCCCTGGCTGTCGTCGTTCAGCAGGGTCATCTTCGGCTGCGGGTCGATCCAGGACTTGCCACCCGGGGTGCGGCGTGTGCGCCGCATGGCACGGACGTAGACGTAACCCTCGTCGTCCTTGGCGTCGCTGTACTGACGGTTGAGCACGCCGATACCGGCGATGTCATAGGGGGCCGTCAGCACCAGCACGAAGCGGGCATGCTCGTTCGGCAGGCCCTGCAGCGTCGGCGTGTCACCGTAGCGTCCGTCCCACTTCATGACGACGTTCTGTGCAACGAAGTTGTTCACCACGCCGGACTTGGCATCGAGGATGAACACCTCGCCGGTTGCCGCCCAGCTGTTGGTGGTGGTCGGTGCGCCGTAGTAGTAGTTCCAGGCCAGTTTCTGTCCACACTGCGGGTCGTCCATGCGGATCTGGTCCATCGGGAACGGCACCCCCGAACCCGCGTACCCCTTGATGCTGCCGTCTGCCGCGATGCTCGCCTTGCCGGCATTCGCCTTCGTCGCCTGCTCCCATTCCTTGCCGAACTTCACTTCGGTCGCATGTTCGAGCGGCATCTTCAGACCATACTTGCGCACCTGCTCCTCGAGCGGTGCGGTCAGCAGATCGCGGATCTTGTGTCCTTCGAAAGTATCGTCGGCGATGGCATCCAGGTTCTCGGCGCTGATCACCGTTCCTTCGGGCAATTCCTTTGCCAGCGTGGCGGCCGAGGAGGCAATCAGTGCCGCCCCGGCGATTGCCGTCAGTCCACAGTGCTTCAATGTTCTCAGTTTCATCTTTTGTTCTCCTCGAACTGCCTGATTCGCATCGACTCAGAACTGGTAAGTGACATACAGCACCAGCTGGTCATCATCCTGCAGGGCACCGAAAATGCTGGCACTGGTGCCTGGGGCCATGAAGTCGGGGAAACCCTCACCCTTCCTCAGTTTCTTGCCACCAAGGGCATGATCGTATTCCAGCTTGAAACGCCAGTTCGCCTGATACTGGTATTCAACCGAAGGGATGATCATGCCGCCCTTGTAGGTGAAGTCGTGCATCAGCACCAGCGTTGCATTGATGTTGTCACCCATGAACGGGTTGCTGAAGACCAGCGTCCCGATCACGTTGTGTTCCCTGAAGTAGCCGCTGCCATCGAAACGGAAGACGCGATCGCTCTCCTTGATGCCAGGTATATGCCAGTCAAAGATCTGTAACGACAGCAGACTGGCATTCGATGTACCAAGTACGTCCTGCAGCCGCGGATTCATGTCCAGACCAACGACGTAGTTGAGGATGTCCAGCTTGGTGACCGGAAAAGGTCCGTGCCTTTGCGCGGTGAGGTCGAACATCGACATCGGTCGGTCCGGCGTGTAGGCGATCTCGGCCCGATAGACTGCATCGATCGCCGGGATGAACCCTGAAATCGACGCACCGACCGTGTCGGTCTCCGGCAGAATGAACTGCAGCCGACCGCCGAACTTCGCCCGGTCGTCGCTGATCAGGATCGGATCCTGGAAGCCACCCGCAACACCGTGGTAGTAGCTGAACGAGTAGGTGATCGGCTTGCCGAACAGCGTTTCACCCTTCCAGCGCAAACCGTAATGCGGGTCCTTCGAGTCCGCGTCCACCCCCTGGCCGTGATAATCGAAGTTGTTCTTGGCCAGTCCACCGTGCGCATAGCTGCCCAGGTTGAAACCTTTGGCCATCGAGTTCGACCAGCGTCCACCGAAGGTCGGATCATCGTTTCCAAGATCAGTCGCCGAATCGAGCCCCGGCCTGAGCAGCAGCTGCAGCTCGCCATCCACCGACGGGAAGGTGATCTGGGTGTTGATCATGACGAGCGGCTTGCGCACTTCCTCGCTGCTCGGCTCGAGGAATTTGCGCCAGCGCAGATCGAAGCCGTGGATCACGTCGGTGGCGTGGAAGAAGTCGGTCTCGCCCCACACCACCTGCTGGCGGCCGATGCGAAATGCCAGCCGGTCAGTCGGCGCCCAGTCGAAGAACAGTTCACGGATATCGGCCTCACGGTATTCCTTGCGGAAGTCCGCCGGGAAGCCGCTTGCCTTCGTCATCTTCTGGAGCTTCTTCTCGTAGCTGGTGAGCTCCTCATTGGTGAGGCGGGCACGGATCACCCAGTTCAGGTCGCCGGTCGGCCCCTGCATGTCGAGATACAGCGACTGGCGGTTCATCTGCAGATCCCCGCGGTTGCCGTCCGTTTCAGGAATCTTGTCCATGTTCCAGCTCAGATACTGCCTGGCCCAGCCGTGCATGTTCCAGCCGCCACCCAGTTCAAGTGCACCCGCCGCCGGTGTCAGCGACAACGCAAGCGCCGCGACTCCAACGTGCAGGCCGTACCCCTTCAACCGCGATTCAAGCGCAGCTTTCATCTCCTTACCTCCACTCTTTTTGTGGCAGCGCCAGGGAGCTGCCGATTCTCGAACCATCGAAAAGCAGTGCAAACCAACTCGGTCGTTTCACCTTTAGCACACGCAGGCGCACATTCACAACACGCACGCCTGCTCTCCACGCGCCGCACTCACTCATGGTGCGCCTTGAGATCACCGAAAATAAAGCGCGGTTTGAACACATACGCCAGTGTCGGCATGATGATCAGCGCGCTCAGCGCCGATACCGACAGCCACAGTGCAATCAGCTTGGCCATGTCGGCCTGGAAGCGCAGCGAGGAGAAGATCCACACGACGATCGTCGCCACCAGCACGGTACCGGTGACCAGCACCCCGCGGCCCGCGCTGTTCATCGAGTCCCTCATCGCCTTGAAGACATTGCCGTGCTGGATGACCTCTTCCCGGATGCCATCGGCAATATAGAAGGAATAGTCCACGCCAAGCCCGATGCCGAGCGCCACCACCGGAATCGTGTTGATACTGAGTCCGATGTGCTCGATCGTCATGTAGGCAAAGGTCACCGTGTTGGAGAGGATCACCGGCACCATGAAATACAGGCCGGCGACCGTCGAGCGGTAGACGATCATCGAGCACAGCACGACCACCAGCAGCCCGAGCGCGATGGCCTCGATCTGCCCACGCAGCAGCACGTCGTTCGCTGCTGCAAGAACGCCGATGTAGCCTCCGGCAAGCTTGAACTCGGCGTGCTCCATCGGGTTCTCGTCGATGAACTCGTTCAGCTGGTGGATCATCGTGCGGATGGTGTCGCCCTTGTGATCGTGGAAGTACAGATTGATGACCGCATCCTTGTAGTTCAGGTCGGTGAACTGCTCGACCTCGCTCGCATCGGCATGACTGAAGTTGAGGTACAGGAACTGGGCGTTGTCCTCGGCGGTGCCGGCAATCTGGTAGTAGCGCGGGTTGCCGCCATGCAGCGCCTGATTGGTCGAGGCGATTGCGCCGACGATCGAGTTGGCTCCCCCCACTTCGGGCTGGCTGGTCATCTGGCGCTCGAGCAGCGCCATGGCACGCAACACCTCGGGCTCGGTGATCGCTCCCTTGTCCTTGCCCTGGGCGACGACGAACATCTTGTTCGAGCCGGGGTAGTTGGCGTTGATCCGTGCCGAGGCCATGTTGTAGTTCGAGTCCTGTCGCAGGATCGGCGAACCGGGGTGCATGTCACCGACACTGACGCGAAACGCATAGACCAGCGAGATGGCGAAAAGCACACCGGAAACACCCATGACCACCCACCGCGACCTCCGCCCGGTGCAGATCCGCAGACAGGCGTCGAGGATGCGGTGCATGAGCGGCGCGAGATCCAGGGGGTGCGCGAACTTGCCCGTCGTTTTCAGGAACGACAGCAGGACTGGCGTCAGCAGCACGGCGGAGACGAAGATCGTGCCGACCCACACGGCACCGATGATCGAGACCTTCTGCAGAAACGGGATCGGGGTCAGCAGCACCACCAGGATGGCCGCTGCATCGGCCAGCACACCGACGCTTCCCGGGCGGAACATCTCGCGCAGGCTGCGTTCGGCCGCCTCCTTGGCGGAAAGCCCCTGCCCCAGGGCATTGATGTCATCGAAGCGTGTCACCAGCTGCACGGCATGCGAGACCGATCGTGCCGTGATCAGCAGCGCCACCACCGCAATCAGCGGATCGAGGTTGAAACCAAGCAGCTCGCCGATGCCAAGCGCCCAGATGGCGCTCACGAGTCCGGACACCAGCGGCAGCAGCGTTCCCCGGTAGGAGCGGTTCAGCAGGAACAGCAACGCGGCCAGGATCACCAGCGTGGCCACGGCGATCATGGCCGTTTCGGGCAGGTAGTAGCCGACCCAGCCGACCAGGATCGGCTGCCCCACCACGTACACGCTCACCCCGGGCCCTGCGTGCTTGGCGATCAGCTCGTTGAGCTGCCCGAAGATCAGCTCACTGTCGACCAGCTGGTCGTAGAAATCGACGGTGATCAGTGCCGATGACAGGTCCTTGGCGACGTAGTTGCCATACACCAGCGAGTTCTGGATGACACGGTTCTTCAGCAGATCGATGTCTTCGGGCGTCTTCGGTACATCGGGCCACATCAGTGGTATCGACTGCAGGCTGTCGCTGGTGCTGACGACGGTCGAGAGCTTCTTCGAGGCAAGCGAGGTGATGCTGGCGGAGTTCACGCCATGCACCTTGCGCAGATCGTTGGTCAGCTTGCGGATGGTCTTCAGGATCGCCGGCTCGAAGATCGTGCCTTCCTGGGCAGCCACCATGATGCTGACCATGTTGGCGCCGCCGAACGATTTCGCGTACTGATTGTTGATCTCCACCCAGGGATGCCCCGTGGGCTCGAAGTCGGCAAAGATGGTCTTGATGCGGATATGCGCGGCAAAGTAGCTGAAGACCAGCGTCAGTACGGTGAGCAGGATCAGGAATTCCCAGCGCCTGCGGATACAGAACGCGGAGAACCTGGCAGTCAACGTATCACCCATGATTTGCCTCTGCTGTGCACTTGCCGTCGATATCATCGTTCTTGTGCCGCCATCGCTTCGCTCAGGCGGGATCCTGCCAGCCCGACCTAGCCGTTTCCTCCGGCGACCTTCACATGCCAGTTGCCGTTGTCATAGATACCGACGCTGGAGCCCGCCAGCAGCCAGCCATCGGCGCGACGCATCACGCTCGTGTGCCACGAAAAATCATTCTTTCCGAGCTGCCTGATCTCCCAGTCGATCGCTGCGGCATCGGAACTTGCGACCAGCCCGTTGGCACCGGTGAGGAACCAGTGCGATCCATCCCAGGCGACGGCGAAGTAATGATTGTGCTCGGCGGTATGGATCGGGACCCAGGTGGCACCACCATCGGAGGTCGCGAGGATGACGCCATCCAGACCGACTGCGAGGCCGTTGTCGGCATCACGGAAATTCACCGCGCTCAGATAGCTCTCGGTGCCGGAATCCTGCATCTCCCAGCTTGCACCGTTGTCCTGCGAATGCAGGATCGTGCCGAACTCGCCAACCACCCAGACGCGGTCCCCGACCCTGGCGAGACTCTGCAAGCCGACGTCCTCGCGCTGACGCATCAGTT
The DNA here is from genome assembly GCA_964610955.1 of uncultured Klebsiella sp. Lineage (GTDB taxonomy): Bacteria > Pseudomonadota > Gammaproteobacteria > Pseudomonadales > UBA5518 > UBA5518. The sequence goes on from CAZSYV010000046.1 coordinate 18,198, forward strand.
TCCAGCTTGCTCCACGATCGTCCGAGCTGAGGATGGTGCCCCGGTCACCGACCACCCAGGCCTGCCCGTCCGGGAAGATGTCGACATCCATCAGCTTGATGTTCTCGGGAATCGCCTCGCTGCTGCGCGGCTCCCAGGTCGTGCCGCCATCGTGTGTCAGCAGCAATGAGGCATCATCACCCACCGCAATGGCTGCGGACTCATCCCACGCAGCCACCGCCTGCAGGTTGATGTCCCCACCCGTGCGCTGGATGCTCCAGCTTTCCCCACCGTCGGTGCTCTTGATGATCTTGCCGAAGCTGCCGACCAGCCACAACTCGTTCTCGCTGGCCTGTGCCACGCCGTAGAAGCGATCGAGCACCGAGATCGGCGGCGGGATGACCACATTGGTGGTCACGGTCGGATGGGTGAACAGCGCCAGGTAGATCAGCAGCAGGATGACGGCCCACGGCGTCACGGTCGAGGCGAGGTTCTGTATCCCGGTTATCAGTCTCATGGCGGTGCTGGGCCCGGTTCGTTATGGGATCGAGACACTTGTTTTCGATAATATTCACAATTTACAGGGTACATTACCTCGTCGGGACACTGCATGACCCGAGGTGCACAAAACATTGACTCACAGTGCGCAGCACCCGGGCGGTCCCGGGTGCGCAAGCCCGCGCGCCACACGCGTTGCTAGCGCAGGTGCACCGTCGCTTCGATCTCGATCAGCAGGCCGGGAACCGCAAGGCCCGTGATACCGACGATCGTCTGGGCGGGGTGTTCGGTCGAACCCTGGACTGCCTCGATCGCCGCAGTGATCACCTCGTACTCGGTCGGGTGCAGTGTATAAATCGTGCGGCGTATGACATCACCCCACCCGGCACCGATCGCCTCGAGCGCCAGGCCGAGGTTGTGCATCGCAGCGCGGGTCTGCTCGCCGAGATCATCGCCGCCGATGACACTGAAATCCGGTGCCAGTGCAACCTGACCGGCAATGCAGGCGATCCGGCCACCGGGGGGGGCGATCGCGACATGGCTGAACCCGGGCGAGGGGTGCAGCCGTGAGGGGGTGATCAGTTCGCGTGATGTGCTCATTCCTGTTCCTTGGCGCAGTTGCGCCAGCCCTGTGGATGGATGGCAGAGAGAATAGAGCGCATCGGCAAACGAGGCCAACCCGCCCCTCCTGCCCCGATCCGCGAGGCTGGTGCAACGCCCGGGAACACCCGGGGGATGCCGGGTGAGCTACAGCAACTCGCCGCGCAGTTCGGCTGCGGTCTTTGGCGAGAGCAGGCCCGGCGCAATGTCGAACACCGTCCTCGCCCCGCACTCGCCCTGCCGGCGAAGACGGAAAACGGCACGTGCATAGGCCACCAGCACGCTGGCGGTGAACTCCGGGTTGCTGCCCAGGTGCAGCGAGAACTCCATCCGCTGCTCGGTCTGTGCACCCGTGCTGCCGCTGCGCATGACGAAACCACCGTGCGGCATGGCAGAGTGATCGCGACGCAGCTCTTCCATGCTGATGAAGTTCACCGTGGTGTCGTAGTCGGCGAAGTAATCCGGCATGGTGACGATCGCCTGGCTGACCGCCGCCGGGTCGGCGTCGGGTGCAAGCACGACGTAACACTCGCGCACATGCTTTTCACGGGTGCCGAGCACGGGGCGCGCACCGCTGCGCACCAGGTCCATCGCGCGCGTCGAAGGGACCGTGTACTGTGCGGCACCGATCACACCGGGAACCCGGCGCAGGGCATCGGAGTGCCCCTGGCTGATCCCCCGCCCCCAGAAGGTGTAGCTGTCACCTTCAGGCAGCAGTGCCTCACCATAAAGGCGCTGGATCGAGAACATGCCGGGGTCCCAGCCCACGGCGATCAACGCAAGATGACCACCCTGGCGCGCCGCGGCGTCCACCGCCGCAAAGTACTGCGGAATCTTCGCGTGGGTATCGAAGCTGTCCACGGTGCTGAAAAGCGCAGACAGCTGCGGCCCCTGCTCGGGCAGGTCGCTCTTCGAGCCCCCGCACAGGATGAGGACATCGATGCGATCGCCGAACGCGGCGATGCCATCGATGCCGTGTACCGGGACTCGCGCATCGTGCAGACGGACCCCTGCGGGATCGCGCCGGGTGAACACACCGACCAGTTCCATATCGGGCGCACGCGCCAGCGCCAGCTCGACGCCGCGCCCCAGATTGCCATAGCCGGCAATGCCGACCCGCACCATTTGACTCATCTGAAACTCCTTGATGTCCGAGGGAAACGAGACTCGCAACGAATGATCGTGCCACCTGTGCCCAGCAGCAACCGTGCCAACCCGCCACAGACCCGTGGGAAATGTTCCTGCCGTGTGCCAGCCAGCCGCTGCGACGCCTGATATGCCTCATTTCGGTGCATCCCGGTCGCTCACCCGCACCATCAGTGTGCAGCATCGACGCATCGACGCTCCGTCACGGTCGTGAACCACGGAGAATGCTCGCGCTGCGATGGTGCGCAAACGCCGCAACAGCGCACCAATCGAGTGCGGCGACGCAAGGAAACCCGCACCGAAAACACTCATGATTCGTTTCACTGCCACATCAAGCGAGTTTGGCATGCTTGATGCATTTCCAGATCAGGCAGCAGCTGTCCCTCACATCCACATTTCGGGAGTCGATCATGAGTCACGAGGAAGTAATGAAGACGATCCGGGAGCGCGGAGTCCGTTTCGTCGACTTCCGCTTTACCGACATCCGCGGCAAGGAGCACCATGTCGGCGTACCCGCCCGCACGGTCGACCTGCAGAAGCTCGAGGAAGGCCATGCCTTCGATGCCTCGTCGATCGCCGGCTGGAAGGGGATCCAGTCCTCCGACATGCTGCTGGTTCCCGATACGGGTTCCGCCTATGTCGATCCCTTCATGAACGAGACCACGCTGGTCATGACCTGTGATGTGATCGAGCCTCTCGACGGCACTGGCTACACGCGCGACCCCCGTTCGATCGCACGGCGCGCAGAGGCCCATCTGCATGGCACGGGCCTGGGTGATACCGCCTACTTCGGCCCTGAACCCGAGTTCTTCGTCTTCGACTCCGTGGAATGGAAGATCGATATGTCGGGCGCCTACTGCAAGGTCTTCTCCGCGGAGGCCGCCTGGGCGAGCGCCGAGAAGTTCGACGGCTGCAACAGTGGCCACCGCCCGGCGGTCAAGGGCGGTTATCTGCCGGTACCTCCTGCAGACAGCCTGAATGACATGCGCGCAGCCATGTGTCTGGCACTGGAGGCCTGCGGTGTCACGGTCGAGGTACACCACCACGAGGTCGCCACCGCAGGGCAGTGCGAAATCGGCACGGTGTTCGACACCCTGGTACGGCGTGCCGACCAGACCCAGATCCTCAAGTACATCGTCCACAACGTCGCCCACGCTCACGGGAAGACGGCAACCTTCATGCCCAAGCCGATCGTCGGTGACAACGGCTCGGGAATGCATGTGCACCAGTCGGTGTGGAAGGACGGCCGGAATCTGTTTGCCGGCGACGGCTATGCGGGCCTGTCCGAATTCGCCCTCTACTACATCGGCGGCATCATCAAACACGCCCGCGCACTCAATGCCATCACCAACCCGGGCACCAACTCCTACAAGCGCCTGGTGCCCGGCTTCGAGGCGCCGGTGAAGCTCGCCTACTCGGCGCGCAACCGC
>CAZSYV010000047.1:0-21806 GCA_964610955.1 uncultured Klebsiella sp.
GCACCATTCCCCGTCACCCCCGCGAAGGCGGGAGCACCCGCGCACCATTCCCCGTCACCCCCGCGAAGGCGGGAGTACCCACGTACCATCCTCCGTCACCCCCGCGAAAGCGGGGGGCCAGTATGTAACTCGCATTCTTTTCATAACCAGAAGGAATCAACCTGATGAAAACAATGAATTTGCGGCATTGTAGCCGATGTCCTTAAAATGACGCAGTCAACGAATCGGGATTTGCACCATGGCTGGACGTACGCTCTACGACAAATTGTGGGATAGCCACCTCGTGAAGCAGCGCGAGGATGGCACGGCGCTTCTTTATATCGATCGCCAGCTCATCCATGAGGTCACCTCGCCGCAGGCCTTCGAGGGCCTGACGCTGGCGGGGCGGCGTCCATGGCGCATCGAGTCGAACCTCGCCGTGCCCGATCACAACGTTTCGACCGACCCGGAGGAGCGCAAGGGCGGCTACGCGGCAATGAAGGACGAGATCTCGCGCATCCAGCTGCAGACACTCGACGACAACTGCGAGCGTTTCGGTATCCGCGAGTTTCCGCTGGCCGACCGCCGCCAGGGCATCGTGCATGTGGTGGGCCCCGAGACCGGGACGATCGTGCCCGGGATGACCGTGGTGTGCGGCGACTCGCACACCTCGACCCACGGCGCCTTCGCCTGTCTTGCGCACGGCATTGGCACCAGCGAGGTCGAGCACGTGCTGGCGACGCAGTGCCTGGTCACCCGCAAGATGAAGAACATGCTGGTTCGCGTCGACGGCAGGCTTGGCCCCGGCGTCAGTGCCAAGGACATGATGCTGGCGATCATCGGGCACATCGGTACCGCCGGCGGGAATGGCCATGCCATCGAATTCGCCGGCGAGGCGGTGCGGGCACTGTCGATGGAAGGGCGGATGACGATCTGCAACATGTCGATCGAGGCTGGCGCACGCGCAGGCATGATCGGCGTCGACGAGACCACGATCGCCTATGTGCGCGGACGAGAGTTCGCGCCGCGCGGCGAGATGCTCGAGCGTGCGATCACCGCGTGGCGTGATCTGGTGAGCGACCCCGACGCGGTGTTCGATCGTGTGGTCGAGATGCGTGCCGAGGACATCGAGCCGCAGGTATCCTGGGGAACCACGCCCGAGATGGTCACCACGGTATCCGGCCGGGTGCCCGATCCGGCGGCGATTGCCGACGAGCACAAGCGCGCCGGTGTCGAACGGGCACTCGAGTACATGGGGCTTGAGCCTGGTACGCGGATTGCCGACATCCATCTCGATCGGGTGTTCATCGGTTCGTGCACCAACGCGCGCATCGAGGACCTGCGCGTTGCCGCGGCCGTGGTGCGTGGACGACGCAAGGCCGGCAACATCAAGCAGGCGATGGTCGTGCCGGGCTCGGGTCAGGTAAAGGCGCAGGCCGAGGCCGAGGGGCTCGACCGGGTGTTTCTCGACGCTGGATTCGAGTGGCGTGAACCGGGTTGCTCGATGTGTCTGGCGATGAACGCCGACAAGCTGCTTCCGGGCGAGCACTGCGCCTCGACCTCGAACCGCAACTTCGAGGGGCGCCAAGGCTACGGCGGGCGCACCCACCTGGTGAGTCCGGCGATGGCAGCGGCGGCGGCGATCGCCGGGCGCTTCGTCGATGTCCGCACGATGATGAACTGATCGGGAGGCAAACGATGCGTGCTTTCACTACTCACACCGGAATCGTCGCACCACTCGATCGAGCGAACGTCGATACCGACCTGATCATTCCGAAGCAGTTTCTGAAATCGATCCGTCGCAGCGGCTTCGGGCCAAACCTGTTCGATGGGCTGCGCTACCTCGACGAGGGGGTGCCGATGGCTGACTGCAGCACCCGGCCGCTGAATCCGGACTTTGTGCTGAACCAGCCCCGCTACCAGGGGGCAAGCATCCTGTTGACGCGACAGAACTTCGGTTGTGGCTCGAGCCGTGAACACGCCCCCTGGGCGCTCGTCGACTACGGTTTTCACGCGATCATCGCACCGAGCTTCGCCGATATATTCTTCAATAACTGCTTTCAAAACGGCTTGTTACCAATTGTTCTGGATGAAAAAATTATTGATGATCTGTTTTCTCAAGTCGCTGCTCAGGAGGGGTACGAACTGCATGTCGATCTGCCTGGCCAGCGCGTGATCACACCGTCGGGCAAGGTTCATGACTTCGAGATCGGTGCCTTCCGCAAGCGCTGCCTGCTGAACGGCCTGGACGATATCGGCCTGACGCTGGAAGAGGCCGAAGCGATCCATGCCTTCGAGCAGCGCCAGCGCGAGCTTTCGCCGTGGCTCTACGGTGGTGCACGTTGAAGGAATTGAATGTAAACAATTATGGAATAACGATAACTTCATGAATATATTGATATTGTCAGGTGATGGCATTGGTCCTGAAGTGACGGCCCAGGCGGAACGCGTGCTGCATGCCGTCGATCGCCGCTTCGGGCTTGGCGTGCAACTGCAGCATGGGCTGCTGGGCGGGGCGGCGATCGATGCACATGGGACACCGCTGCCCGAGGCGACGCTCGTGGCGGCACGCGCAGCCGATGCGGTCCTGCTGGGTGCGGTCGGTGGTCCGAAGTGGGATCGGATCGAGCGGGCGCTGCGCCCCGAGAAGGGCTTGCTCGGAATCCGCTCGGCGCTGGGGCTGTTCGCCAACCTGCGCCCGGCAATTCTCTACCCACAGCTTGCCGGCGCTTCGGCGCTCAAGCCCGAGGTGGTTGCCGGCCTGGACATCCTGATCGTGCGTGAGCTGACCGGTGGAATCTATTTTGGCGAACCCCGTGGCATTCGTACCTTGCCTAACGGTGAGCGCCAGGGGTTCAATACCGATGTCTACAGCGAGTCCGAGATTCGGCGGATCGGACGCCTGGCCTTCGAACTGGCGCGCAAGCGCGATCGGCGTGTGTGCTCGGTCGACAAGGCGAACGTGCTCGAGGTCACCGTGCTGTGGCGTGAGGTGATGGATGAGCTCGCACCGGAGTACCCCGACGTCGAGCTGTCACACATGTACGCTGACAACGCTGCGATGCAGCTGGTGCGCGCGCCGCGCCAGTTCGACGTGATGGTGACCGGCAACCTGTTCGGCGACATCCTGTCGGATGCGGCCGCGATGCTGACCGGCTCGATCGGCATGCTGCCCTCGGCCTCGCTCGACGCATCGGGCAAGGGCATGTACGAACCGGTACACGGTTCGGCGCCGGACATCGCGGGGCAGGGCAAGGCAAACCCGCTGGCTGCGGTGCTCTCGGTGGCGATGATGCTGCGCTATACCTTCGATCACGCAGCGGCGGCAGATGCGATCGAGGCGGCCGTTGGCAGCGTGCTCGATGCGGGGCTGCGCACGGGCGACATCATGACGCCCGGCTGCCGACAGGTGGATACGGTGGGAATGGGCGATGCGCTGTGTACAGCGCTGCACGTGAACTGAGATCGGGAATTTCGCGGAGGATGGCAACGATGGCCGCTACGTTCGATGTGGCAGTGGTTGGGGCGACGGGAGCGGTTGGCGAGATCATGCTCGAGATCCTTGCGCAACGCCGGTTCCCGGTCGGCAAGGTCTACGCGCTGGCCAGCGAGCGCTCGGTCGGGCGCACGGTCAGTTTCGGCAACCGCGACATCGAGGTGCAGAACCTGGCCGATTTCGACTTCGGCAAGGTGCAGATCGCCCTGTTTTCACCGGGTGCCAGCGTCTCGGCAGTCTATGCCCCGAAGGCGGGTGCAGCCGGCTGCATCGTGATCGACAACACCTCGCAGTTCCGCTACCAGGACGATATCCCGCTGGTCATTCCGGAGGTGAACGAACAGGCGATCGCGCAGTATCCCAACCACAACATCATCGCCAACCCGAACTGCAGCACGGTACAGATGCTGGTTGCCCTGAAACCGATCTATGACGCGGTCGGCATCACGCGCATCAACGTCGCGACCTACCAGGCGGTGTCGGGTACCGGCAAGGACGCAATCGAGGAGTTGGCAACCCAGACGGCGGGGCTGCTGAACGGACGACCGACCGAGTCGAAGGTCTACCCGAAGCAGATAGCCTTCAACGTGCTGCCGCACATCGATGCCTTCCAGGAGAACGGCTACACCAAGGAAGAGATGAAGATGGTGTGGGAAACGCACAAGATCATGGGCGATGACTCGATCCGGGTGAATCCGACCTGCGTGCGTGTTCCCGTCTTCTACGGGCACTCCGAGGCGGTGCACATCGAGACGCGCGAGAAGATCACGGTGGAGGGGGCGCGCCGGCTGCTTGCGGCGGCACCGGGTGTGGTGCTGCTCGATGATCGCAAGCCCGGTGGCTACCCGACCCCGGTCACCGAGGCGAGCGGAAAGGACCCGGTCTATGTCGGGCGGATACGCGAGGATATCTCGCATCCGCTTGGCCTGAACCTCTGGGTCGTGTCGGACAATCTGCGCAAGGGTGCCGCACTCAACAGCATCCAGATCGCCGAATCCTTGATAGAACGCTATTTGTGACCAATACTCGAAACCGCTATCGGCTTCGAGGGCAGCCATGCGCCGGCAGCATTCCGGAAGCGTTCGAATAAAGGATTGTCGATGATCAGGAAGCAGGCAGCCTCCGCAATTCTCGCGGCCGTCGCGCTGCAGGCGTCGTTGGCGCACGGGCTCGGGCTCGGCACGATCACGTTGCGCTCGGCACTCAACGAGCCACTCGATGCCGAGATCCGCCTTCGTGGCATTGCGGATCTGCACCCCGACCAGATCCGTATCCGCCTCGGCACGCCCGACGATTTCGAGCGTGCCGGCGTCGAGCGGCTGAATTTCCTGTCGGAACTCAGGTTCGAGGTCAGTGTCGATCGCAATGGCGATGGCATGGTGCACATCAGCAGCAGCCGCCCGGTGCACGAGCCCTATCTGGATTTCATCGTCGAGGCACGCTGGCCGAGCGGTCGGGCGTTGCGCGAATACACCCTGCTGCTCGATCTGCCGACCTACACCAGCGCGAGCGCCCCACCGGTGAGTGTTCCGGCGCGACAGTCGCAGCCGGACCGGGGCCATGCCGGTGGTGACGATGGCGGCCTGGCACCGGGGCACGGCGAGTACCGCGTGCGTGGCGGAGACACGCTATGGCGAATCGCGGATCGTTCGCGCCCTGCGGGGGTGAGCGTGCGCCAGATGCTCAATGCCATCCATCGCGACAATCCACAGGCGTTCATTGGCGGCAACATCGACCGGCTGCTTGCCGGCGTGGTGCTGCGCCTGCCTCAGGGCGGTGATCTGTCCGCACTGACCTCGCCCGAGACACCCCTTCCGGATACTGATTCAGCGCCGGTTGTCGAGCCCGTCCCGGCTCCTGCAGCCCCGGTTGAGGGGTCTGTGCAGGGAGGCGAGCCGCAGGCAGGGGAGCCGCAGACGGGTTACACGGATGGGGATCACCTGGAGATTTCCGGGGATTCGCTCGCACCGAGCGATGCGCAACACGCGGCGGGTGGTGAAACACCCGTCGTCGAAGCGAAGGGAGTTGGTACCACGGACGGCGCACTGCGCGAGTCGCAGGAAAGCCTGCTTGCGGCAGAGCGCGCGAACGAGGAGCTGCAGGGTCGCGTGAAGGCGCTGGAGGCGCAGGTTGCCGATTTCCAGAAACTTGCCGAGATCGACAGGGAGAAACCTGCGGCACCACCCGCTGCCGAACCGCCAGTTGCCGAATCCCCCAGCCTCATCGAGCGGCTGCTCGACAGCACGCTGACGTGGCTCGCGCTCGCACTGGCACTGCTGGGTGCCATGGTGGCGTTTCTGCTGCGCCGTCGGCGCGAGACGGTGCAGGAGTTCGTGCCCGTGCCGTTTGACGGGCCACGCATGCCTGGAGCGTTGCCGGAAAGGGCGGTCAAGGAGCGAGCTGCTGCGCCAGGCACACCCGCGCCGAGCGCTGCAATGCCGCCTGCGCCCGCGGCGCTGGTTATGGGCGATGCGACCGATGCCGATGGCCACGACCCTGTGAGCGCCGCCGAGGTCTATCTCACCTATGGGCAGCCGGGTCGGGCGGAGCAGGTCCTGCGTGATGCGCTGCGCGGTCACGGTGATCTGCAGGACGTGCGCCTGAAACTGATGGATATCCTTGCCGAGCGGGGTGACGAGAGCGAGTTCCTGCGCCATTACGGTGCGCTCGATGGCAACATCAGTGCACAGCGCGAGGCAAATGCAATTCTCGATCGGCGTGGCCTGGGGCACTGGGTAGCCGAGCCGACGCTCAATCGCGAGAAGCCGCTGGAGATCGATCTGGCAGCGGAGCTGCAACAGGTCGCGGATACCCTTGGGGCTCCCAGCAAGCCACCCGCGGCCGGGCGGGCCGAGCTGCTGTCGAAGACCGAAGAGGCGATCGCACGTGCAGCGGCCGAACTCGGCAGCGATGCGGATGCGTTCGGTGGCAGCGATCTCGGCATCGGGGCAGGCGAGTTCGACCTCGATCTCGACGGCCTCGATGACTACGGGCACGATGCGCTCTCGGCAGAGGACAGCAGCGGGGAGGATGGTTTGGCTGAGTTGCCGCTGGGCGAATTCGAGCTGGACGCACCGCGTGGGACGAGCGGCGCAACGACGCTCGACGAGGACCTCGCACTGCTTGCCGGCAGCGACGAGACCGCCACCAAGCTCGAGCTTGCACGCGCCTATCTCGATATGGGTGACGACGAAGGTGCGCGCGACATCCTGGAGGAAGTCGCCAGCGAGGGCGATGCGGCCCAGCGCGAGGAAGCGACGGCTCTGCTTGCGCGGATCGGCGGCAATTCCTGAGTCCATGGCGAGTGCGCCGCTGCCGGCGCGCATCGCGCTCGGCGTCGAATACGACGGCAGCCGCTTTGCCGGCTGGCAGGCGCAGCGCACCCCCGGTGTGATCACCGTCCAGGAAGTCCTTGAATCGGCACTGGAGCGCATTGCCACGCGGCCGGTGACGACCATATGCGCCGGGCGTACCGACGCAGGCGTACACGCAAGCGCCCAGGTGCTGCACTTCGATACCGATGTCGAACGCCCGCTGCGCGCCTGGATCCTGGGCGTGAACGCGCTGCTGCCGCGCAGCATCAGCGTGCAGTGGGCGCACCATGTCGAACACGACTTCAATGCACGCTTCTCCGCCCAGTACCGTCGCTACCGCTACCTGATCCTCACTCGGGCACAGCGTCCGGCGCTGCTTGCCGGGAGGGTGTGCCACGAGCGCCGGGGGCTCGATGCGGCGTGCATGCACGAAGCAGCACAGCATCTGCTTGGAGAGCGCGATTTCAGTGCCTTTCGCGGCGCAGGCTGCCAGTCGCGCACACCGATGCGCCGCGTCGAGCGCATCGGCGTCGAACGAGACGGGGAGCTGGTGGTGATCGACATCACCGCGAACGCCTTCCTGCTCCACATGGTGCGCAACATTGCCGGATCGCTGCTCGCGGTCGGGCGGGGCGAGCGCCCGGCGGGCTGGATCGCCGAGGTACTGGCGGGGCGTGACCGTACCCGTGCCGGGATCACGGCGCCAGCGCATGGGCTGTACCTCGTCGATGTGGGCTATGCCGCGCACTGGGGGCTGCCGCCGGCCGCACGCACACCGCTGCTCGCGCATCGAGTCGCTGCCGGCATCTGCTAGAATCCCGGCCTTTGCTGCCTGAAGGAACGACACGACGGTGCGCATTCGGGTGAAGATCTGTGGCATTACCCGCGAGCAGGACGCCGTATCTGCTGCCGAGGCGGGTGCCGATGCACTCGGCTTCGTGCACTGGACGCGCAGCCCGCGTGCGATCGATGCCGAGCGGGCGCGCCAGATTGCCGCGCTGCTGCCGCCATTCGTGAGCACGGTTGCGCTGTTCGTCGATCCGTCGGCGGACGAAGTCAGGCGCGTGATCGATGTGCTGCGCCCCGATCTGCTGCAGTTTCATGGCGAGGAGACGCCTGCCTTCTGCAGTGCGTTCGGGGTGCCGTACATCAAGGCGTTGGCGATCGACGATCGCGCGCCGGACGCTGCGGCACTGGGCTATCATGCGCAGGCACGCGGACTGCTGCTCGACTCCCATGATCCCCAGGCGATCGGCGGGACCGGACGTGCCTTCGACTGGACACTCGCCCCGCACGCCCAGGGCAGGCGCATCGTACTGGCTGGTGGGCTGAACGCGGACAATGTGGCGCGTGCAATCACCCTGGTGCGCCCGTGGGCGGTGGATGTGAGCAGCGGCGTGGAATCGGCGCCGGGAATCAAGGATGAGGCGCGCGTACGCGCCTTCATGCGGGCGGTTGCGGCCGCCGGCACCAACTGATCGACACGACAGGAATGCGACGATGAGCTGGCTCGACAAGATTGTACCGGCGGTGGTGCGCCGTGGTGACCCCGATCGCAGAAGCAGCGTGCCCGAAGGACTGTGGCACAAGTGCATCAAGTGCGAATCGGTGCTGTACCGGCCGGAGCTCGAGCGCAACCTCGATGTGTGTCCGAAGTGCGGCCATCACATGCGGATCGGCGCGCGGCGTCGGCTCGACATCTTTCTCGACGATGACGGGCGCAGCGAGCTGTTCGCGGACATCGAGCCGGTGGATCGACTGAAGTTCCGTGACCTGAAGCGCTACCGCGACCGGCTGACGCAGGCGCAGAAAAGCACCGGCGAGCGCGATGCGCTGGTCGCGATGCGCGGCAGCGTGGCGGGCATCGCGCTCAACGCGCTCGCCTTCGAGTTCAATTTCCACGGCGGATCGATGGGTTATGCGGTTGGCGAGAAGTTCACCCGAACGGCTCAGGCCTCGCTGCAGCAGCGCATTCCGCTGGTGTGCTTTTCCGCCAGTGGTGGTGCGCGGATGCAGGAGGCACTGATCTCGCTGATGCAGATGGCAAAGACCAGCGCCATCCTGCAGCGGTTGAAGGACAACGGCGTACCCTACATCTCGGTGCTGACCGATCCGATCTACGGTGGTGTGTCGGCAAGCCTCGCGATTCTCGGGGACATCAACATTGCCGAACCGCTGGCACGTGCCGGCTTTGCCGGGCCGAACATCATCGAGCAGACGATTCGTCAGAAGCTGCCGCGGGGTTTCCAGCGCAGCGAGTTTCTGCTCGAACACGGTGCGATCGACATGATCGTGCACCGCAGCGAGCTGCGCCAGCGCATCGCATCACTGCTGGCGAAACTCGGCGGGCTCCCGGAACCGATCGACGAGCGCGCGACGGAGGCGGGGGAACCGCTGCTGCCCACAGAGGAACCGCCAACGGCGGAGACCGATTGAACGCCCGCCACGCGGGAGCTGGAAGCTGATGGTGCAGACACTGGCCGAGTGGCTGGAACGGATCGAGCACCTGCATCCACAAGGCATCGCACTCGGGCTCGAGCGGGTCGTGGCGGTTGCACGGCGTCTGGGACTCGAGCGCAGCACGGCAACCGTCATCACGGTTGGTGGCACCAACGGCAAGGGCTCGTGCGTTGCGGTGCTCGAGCGGCTGCTGCTGGCAGGTGGTGCGCGTGTCGGTGCCTACACCTCGCCACATCTGGTGCGCTACAACGAACGTGTGCGCGTACTGGGGCGCGAGGTCGAAGACGATGAACTGTGCGAGGCGCTGGCTGCCGTCGATGCAGCGCGCAGCGGCGTCGCACTGACATTCTTCGAGTTCGGGACGCTGGCGGCGCTGGAGATCTTCAGGCGCAGACAGTGTGACTGGCTGTTGCTCGAGGTCGGGCTTGGCGGGCGCCTCGATGCGGTGAACATCATCGATGCGGACCTTGCGGTGATCACCTCGATCGCACTCGATCACAGCGACTGGCTTGGCACGGACCGGCGCCTGATCGCGCTTGAAAAGGCCGGCATTCTGCGTCGTGGGCATGCAGTGGTCTGTGGCGATCGTCAGCCGCCGTCGACGCTGCGTGCGAGTGCCCGTGTGCTCGGCAGCACCTGGTATGGCATCGGCGAGAGTTTCGATGCCTGCCGCGATGGTGATGCCTGGCACTGGACGGGCAGTTCGCGCGACGGTGCCCCCGTGTCGTGCGAGGTAATGCCGCCACCTGCGCTGAATGGCGATAATGTTGCCTGTGCGCTGCAGGCGCTGGCCTTGCTCGGCGCGTTACCCCAGCCTGCGCTGTTGCAGGAACTGCTACCGCGCATCGGCCTTGCGGGTCGGCAGCAGCACCGGCGCATCGGCCTCGCGCAGTGCGTGCTCGACGTGGCGCACAACCCGGCGGGCATTGCCTCTCTGGTGCAGCATCTGCAGGGAGAGGCACTGGCGCGGCATACCTGCATCATCTTTGGTGCAATGCGCGACAAGGACGTGGCCGCAATGCTCGCGGCACTCGCACCGCTTGCCGACGCCTGGGTGTTCCCCATGCTCGCCGAAGCGCGCGCGGCGACGAACATCGAGGTGCGTGCGGCGCTTGGTGCTGCAGCACACGGCAGGCAGGTCGAATGCACGGCCAGCGTGGCGGCGGCCCTCGCCGGAATGCGCCCGAGGCTGTCTGCAGGGGATCGTCTGGTGGTGTGCGGGTCCTTTCATGTGGTGGGGCCCGCGATCGAGTGGCTCGATATGCACGAAGGGCCGTGGGAGGAGTGGCGGTGACCGAGGCAATGAAGCACAGACTGGTGGGCGCAGCCGTGCTGATCGCGCTTGGCGTGATCGTCTGGCCGGTGATCTTCGATTCGTCCCCGGTTCGCGAAATCAGCCAGCGCAGCCAGATTCCGGAAGAACCGGCGAACGACCGTTTCACCGTGGACGAGCCTGCCCGGCCGCAGCTTCCTCCCGAACCTGAGCGCACGAGCGTGAGTGGCTCCGAGACGCCCGCCGGTACCGGACGAGGAGGATCGCCGGTGGCGGGAAGCGCCACGGCAGCGGCCGGAGCCCCTTCCAGTGCCACACCCGCACTGCGTTCCCGGCCGGGGGAGCCACCCGCCGTGGCCGGAGTCGATGTCGATGCCAGTGGTCTGCCGCGCCAGTGGGCGGTGCAGCTCGGTGTGTTCTCGCAGCTCGCGAACGCGCGTGAGCTGCAGCAACGGGCAAACGCAGCAGGCTTTCACGCCATTGTGCAGAGCAGCGGCACGGCAGGGGCTGAGCAGCACCGTGTCTACGTGAACCCCAAGCTCGATCGTGGCAGTGCAGACGGTGTCGCCGCCGAAGTGAAGCGCAAGCTTGGCGTCAATGGTTTTGTGACGCGCTATTATCCCTGATCGTCGAGCACCGCTGGCGCCGGCCTTTGTTAGAATGTCGCCCGAATCACCGGACCTGGAATCGCGTGGACGCGCTGAATGCCGCCGACTGGATAATCGTGAGCGTGATCGGCGTCTCGACGCTGGCCAGCCTGTTGCGGGGCTTCGTGAGGGAAGCCATCTCGCTCGTCGGCTGGGTGCTTGCCTTCGTTGCCGCCATGCTGCTCTCGGAGCGGCTCGGCTACCAACTGTCTGCCTGGATCAGTGACGAGACCGGCCGTCGGGTCGTCGCCTTCGTGCTGCTGTTCGTGATGACGCTGATCGCGGTCGGGCTGTGCGGGCGACTGTTGGCACGACTGATCCGTTTTGCCGGGCTGGGTGTCTTCGATCGCGTGCTCGGCATGGCGTTTGGTTTCGGGCGTGGTGTCTTCGTGTTGCTCGCTGCAGTGGTGATGCTGCGCGGCCTGCTCCAGCCGGAGCGGTTCGCGTGGTGGCAGGACTCGGTGCTGTTGCCGCACCTGCTGCTGCTCGAGGGCTGGTTTCGGGAATTCACCGCCGTGCTGAGCGCCTGGCTCGCCGGTGCGCCCCACTGAGGAGGGATCGCAGGGTATGTGCGGTATCGCTGGAATCGTCGGGCACAGAGCGGTCAACCAGCAGCTCTACGACGCGCTGACCATGCTGCAGCACCGTGGCCAGGACGCTGCCGGCATCGTGACCGACGATCGGGGCGTGTTCAAGCAGCGCAAGGCAAACGGCCTGGTGCGCGATGTCTTTCGCAGCGAACACATGGAGCGGCTGAGCGGCAACATCGGCATCGGTCATGTGCGCTACCCGACATCGGGTAGCAGCAGCCCGGCGCTCGCGCAGCCGTTCTACGTCAACAGCCCATACGGCATCTGTCTGGCGCACAACGGCAACCTGACCAATTCCGACGAGCTGCGCGCGCAGGTGTTCCAGGCAGACCTGCGCCACATCAATACCGACTCCGACAGTGAAGTGCTGCTGAACGTCTTTGCCCATGAGCTGCAGCGCCTCGGCAAGCTGATACCCGAGCCGCAGGACTTCTTCACCGCGATTGCCGGCGTGCACCAGCGTGCACGGGGCGGCTATGCCGCGCTGGCGATGATCGCTGGGCACGGCATCATCGGTTTTCGTGATCCCTGTGGAATCCGGCCGCTGATTTTCGGCGAACGCGAGTCGGACGCGGGGCGCGAGTACATGATCGCCTCGGAAAGCGTCGCGCTGGATGTGCTCGGGTTTCGCGTGATCCGTGATGTCGCGCCCGGCGAGGCGATCTACATCGACACGCACGGGCGGCTGTACGCGCGCCAGTGTGCCGATGCACCGCGGCTCACGCCGTGCATCTTCGAGCATGTGTACTTCGCACGCCCCGACTCGATCATGGACGGAATCTCGGTCTACAAGGCGAGACTGCGCCAGGGCGAGCGGCTGGCCGACAAGATCAAGCGCCTTCGCCCGGACCATGACATCGAGGTGGTGATCCCGATCCCCGACACGAGCCGGGTGGCGGCGCAGGTGATTGCCTACGAGCTGGACGTGAAGTTTCGTGAAGGCCTGATGAAGAACCGCTATATCGGCCGCACCTTCATCATGCCCGGACAGGCGATGCGCAGGAAATCGGTGCGGCAGAAGCTCAATCCGATCGAGCTGGAGTTCCGTGACAAGAACGTGCTGCTCGTCGACGATTCGATCGTGCGCGGCACGACCTGCAACGAGATCATCCAGATGGCCCGCGACGCGGGTGCACGGCGCGTGTACTTCGCCTCTGCGGCACCGGCGGTGCGCTGGCCGAACGTCTACGGCATCGACATGCCCTCGGCGGACGAACTGATTGCGCACGGGCGCACTGACGAAGAGGTCTGCGCACTGATCGGCGCCGACTGGCTGGTGTATCAGGATCTCGATGATCTGGTGTCCTGTTCGCGTGATGGCAATCCGAGAGTCGAGGAGTTCGACTGCTCGGTATTCGACGGTCGCTATGTGACGGGTGATATCGATGCCGAGTACCTGCGCCGCCTGGGGGCCTTGCGCAACGACCACACGCGCAGCACCGATGGCGCGAACGAGGGTGTGGCGCTCGGACTGCACAACCACAGTGGCTGAAGGGCAGACGGAATCGAACCATGCATGATGCAGAACGCCAACGGGTGCTCGCCGCAGCGCGCCCCGACACCCGCGCCGTCCGCACCGGACAGGTGCGCACCCCCGAGCACGAACACTCCGAGGCGCTGTTTCTCACCTCGAGCTATGTGTTCGACTCCGCCGAGCAGGCCGCGACACTTTTCGCCCACGGCGGGGGCAACGTCTACTCGCGCTACACCAACCCCACGGTGCATGTCTTCGAGGAGCGCATCGCAGCGCTCGAGGGTGCCGCACAGGCGGTTGCGACCGCCTCCGGGATGGCAGCGATCTTCGCTGTTTCGATGAGTCTGCTCGAGAGCGGCTCGCACCTGCTGTGCTCGCGTGGCGTGTTCGGCTCGACGACGATGCTGCTGAATCGTTACGTGACGAAATCCGGCATCGCCATCGACTACGTCGACCCGACCGATTATGACGCATGGGAGGCGGGGCTGCGCCCGAACACACGCATGCTCTTCCTGGAGACACCCTCGAACCCACTCTGCGCGGTGGTGGACATTGCGCGCCTTTCGGCCATTGCGAAGGCGCACGGCGCACTGCTGGTGGTCGACAACTGTTTCCTCACGCCCGTGCTGCAGCAGCCACTGGCGCTGGGTGCCGATGTGGTCGTGCACTCGGCGACGAAATACATCGACGGGCAGGGTCGTTGCCTTGGCGGAGCGCTGTGCGGCAGCAGCGAACTGATGTCGCAGGTCGTCACGTTCCAGCGCTCGGCGGGTGCCTGCATGAGTCCGTTCAACGCCTGGGTGTTTCTGAAGGGGCTCGAGACGCTGCGTGTGCGCGTCGAGGCGCACAGCCGCAGCGCGCTCGAGATTGCGGGCTGGCTGCAGCAGCAGTCGGGTGTTGCCGGCGTGAACTACCCCGGGCTGCCCACGCACCCGCAGCATGTGCTGGCGTGTCGGCAGCAGCGTGGCTTTGGCGGCGTGCTCTCGTTCGTCATCGAGGGCGGGGCGGAGGCCGCGTGGCGCTTCATCGACGCAACGCGTCTGATGTCCATCACCGCGAACTTCGGCGACGCGAAGTCCACGATCATCCACCCGGCAACGACCACCCACGGGCGCCTCAGCGACGAGGAACGTCGCCAGCAGGGCATCGCTCCCGGCCTGATCCGGGTTGCCGTCGGGCTGGAGGATCCGGAGGATCTGAAGGAAGACCTGCTGCGCGGTCTACGGGCACTGTGATGCCACGGCAACGGGGCGTGCCGTAGCGATCGCCTGCGGCCTGGCGGGGAAGGACAGGGTGCAACAGCTCATCGAAGGTATCGTGCGCGAGGTCGGGCGCGTGCTGCTCGGCAAGGATCATCAGATCCGGCTCGGCCTGTGCGCACTGTTCGCGCGTGGACACCTGCTGATCGAGGACCTGCCCGGGATGGGCAAGACCACGCTCTCGCGGGCGCTGGCGCGCGTGCTGGGGCTGGAGTTCACCCGGGTGCAGTTCACCAGCGACATGCTGCCCGGCGACATCCTTGGCGTGTCGGTGTTCGACCCGGCGACGCGCGGCTTCAGCTTTCATCCGGGGCCGATATTCACCGAGGTGCTGCTTGCCGACGAGATCAACCGCAGTACGCCAAAGACGCAGAGCGCGCTGCTCGAGGCGATGGCGGAGCGCCAGGTCACGGTAGAGGGCGAGACGAGACCGCTGCCCGAGGATTTCTTCGTGATCGCGACGCAGAACCCGCACACGCAGGCGGGCACCTTTGCGCTGCCCGAATCACAGCTCGACCGCTTCCTGATGCGTATCGAGATCGGCTACCCGGACCGCGAGGCCGAGCGTGCGATCCTCGCCGGTGCTGCGGCGGTCCGCCCCGAGTCGCTCGCCGTGCGGATCGGGCGCGAGGAGCTGCACCGTATCCGTGCCGATGCCGCCCGGGTTGCGACCTCTGCCATGCTGCTCGACTACGTGCAGCGGCTGGTGGCGTTTTCACGCACACAGGCCGGTTTTGCGCAGGGCCTGTCGCCCCGTGGTGCGCTCGCTCTGGTGAGTGCGGCACGCAGCTGGGCGTACATGGAGGGACGCGCACACGTGGTGCCCGAGGATGTGCAGGCGGTGCTGCCGGCGGTCAGCGCGCACCGCCTGCGTGCCAGCGGTGACTTCGAGGGTGATGGACGCGCCCTGGCGGCACGGCTGTTGCGTGAAGTGGACGTGTTCGACTGATGCTGCAGGCACGGTCGGCGTCGTCGCGTGCCGGCATCCTGCGCAGCTACCGCGATCGGTGGATCGCACGGCGGATTCCGGCCGCGCCGGTACATCTGCTCGGCCAGCGCAGCCTGTTCATCGTGCCAAGTGGTGGCGGTCTGGTGTTCCTCGTGCTGCTGCTGGCGCTGCTGGTGACCGGCATCAATTATCAGAACAACCTGGTGCTCGCACTGGCCTTCCTGCTTGGCGGTCTGTTCGTCGTCGGCGTGCTGCATACCTGGGCGAACCTGGCGCAGCTGCGGCTTGTCGGCGCCGGAGCCGAGCCGGTGTTCGCCGGGAGCGATGCCTGCTTCAGTGTGCGGCTTGCCGACACGGCCTCACGGGCACGCGATGGCGTGTGGCTGTCGTGGGAGGGTTGCGGGGCACAGGTGGTGCGCATCGCGTGCGGCGCCGAGGAGTCCGTGCAACTGCAGCTCCCGACGCAGCGCCGCGGCTGGCGGCAGGCACCACGCATCCGTATCGAGAGCCGTTACCCGCTGGGGTTGCTGCGTGTGTGGAGCTCGCTCGACCTCGCACAGCGCTGCCTCGTGTATCCGCGCCCGGCGCCGTTCGCACTGCAGCCACCGCTGGGGCACGGCGATGCTGAACCTGCCTCGGGCCACGCGCGCGATGGTGAGGATTTCAGCGGATTTCGTGACTACCGCCCGGGAGACCGCCTGCGCGACCTGGCGTGGAAGACGCTGGCCAAGGGCCAGCGCCTGCAGGCCATCGATCGTCGCGCGCGCACCGTACAGGACAACTGGCTGCGCTGGCACGACACGGAGGGTCAGGGCGATGTGGAGGCCCGACTGGCAGCGTTGTGCCGGCGTGTGCTGGAGCTGCACGCGCGCACCGAGGACTACGGGCTTGAGTTGCCGGGTGTGCGGCTGGAGCCTGCGCGTGGTGAGGTGCAGCGCAGCCGTGCCCTGGCTGCGCTGGCCCTGTTCGAGGCTGGTGGAGGCACGGTGTGAACGGTGGAGCGGCGACGCTGTCGCGGCGCAGCCTCGGCTGGGTGCTTTTCGCCCTGCTGCTTGCCATCGGTCCGCACGCGCTGCGCCTGCCGCCGTGGCTGTTGCTTGCGGTGGGACTCGCTGCCGGGTGGCGCTACCGCGTGCACCAGGGTGTGTGGGCCTTTCCGCACCGGCGCGCGCGCGTGTTGCTGGTCGGGCTTGCCGTCGCGGCGATCGTGCTGCAGTGGCGGGTGCTGAACGGGCTCGAGCCGACGGTCGCGCTGCTGGTGATTGCCGGGGCGCTCAAGCTGGTCGAGCTGCGCAGCACGCGCGACTGCCTGGTCGTGCTGTTCGTGGCGTATTTTCTTGTGGCCTGTCAGCTGCTGTTCGAGCAGGAAATGGCCCATGCGGTCTACGCACTGTGTGCAACCTTCGGCGTGACTGCGGCGCTGGTTGCCTGCCAGCAGGGCGAGGCTGCAGAGGGTTTCCCGCAACCGTTTGCCGTAGCCCTGCGGATGCTGCTGCAGGCGCTGCCGATCATGCTGCTGCTCTTCGTGGTGTTCCCGCGGGTGGCGCCGCTGTGGTCGGTCCCGCGGGACGGCGGTGCTGCTCGCACCGGCCCGAGCGAGACGATGTCCCCTGGCGATGTGGCGCGCCTCGGACGCTCCACCGAACTCGCCTTCCGGGTGCGTTTCGATACGGAGCCTCCTCCGGCGCGCGAGCTTTACTGGCGCGGACTGGTGCTGTCGGAGTTCGACGGCCGGCGCTGGCGCCAGGGAGCGCTGGCCCGGATGGAAAGTGCGTTGGCGCTGCAGGGGGCGGCGCGCGTGGCGCTGCAGACGCCCCGGTACATGCCTGGGGGCCTGACGAGCGTCTACGAGGTGATCCTCGAGCCAAGCAATCAGCCATGGCTCTATGTGCTGGGATTTCCGGAGGATTTCGACACCACTCTGCGCCGGGGCAGCGATTACCGCCTGATGAGCACGCAATTGGTACAGCAGCGCCTGCGCTACCGGGTACGTGCCGACCTGGCGGCACGGGCCGAGCTGCAGTTGACTGCACTGCGGCGCCAGGCGGAGCTTCAGCTGCCGGAGAGCTTCAACCCCCGCACGCTGCAGCAGGCCAGTGCCTGGCGCGCGACAGCGCTCAGCGACGAGGCCTACATCGAGCGCCTGCTGCGCTGGTTTCATGATGAAGCCTTCGTGTACACGCTCTCGCCACCGCTGCTCGGGCGCGACAGTGTCGATGAGTTCCTGTTCGATGTGCGCCGTGGGTTCTGCGAGCACTACGCCAGTGCCTTCGCCGTGCTGCTGCGCGCTGCGGGAATTCCCGCGCGTGTTGTCGTCGGCTACCAGGGCGGCGAGCGCAATCCCTGGCAGGGCTACCTGCTGGTGCACCAGTTTGATGCCCACGCCTGGACCGAGGCGTGGCTGCCCGGGCGGGGCTGGGTGCGCTTCGATCCGACCGCGGCCGTTGCTCCCGCACGTATCGAAGACGGCGTGGGGGAAGCGCTTGGTGCGGAGTTCCTCGGCGGCAACCCCCTGGCGATCGAGCGCTACCGCAATGTGCGCTTGCTGGGCTGGCTGCGCATGCGCTGGGATGCACTGAACTATTTCTGGGCGCGTGCAGTGCTGAACTATGACACCGAACGTCAGAGTGCCTTTCTCGCTGCCCTGCTCGGGCGCATCACGCCGGTGCGGGTCGCCGCGCTGCTGCTCGGCTGTGGGGCGCTGGTGCTGCTGCTGGTTGCCGCCAGCCTGTTCGGTGTCGCACGCCGTGATCCCGCGCTTGCGGCCTACCTGCGCGCCTGTGCCCGACTGGCAGCCGCCGGCATGCCACGCGAGGCGGGTGAGGCGCCACTTGTCTACGCGAAGCGCATTGCCGGTCTGCGCCCCGATCTCGGGGCAAGCTTCAGGGAGATCAGCGCTCGGTTTGCTGCGCTCGCCTACGCCGATCTGACGGAGGAGGAGCGGCAGCTGGGCGAACGCAAGCTGTTGGCGGAGGTACGCGGTTTCAGGCCACGCCCTCGGCGCAATGCCTGAACGGAATTCGAGCGGGAGTTGCAGCGCGGGTGTTGCCCGGGGCCTCAGCGCGTTCCGGTACCGGGATTCCCCGCGAAGTTGAGCACCATCAGTGCGCCTGCGATCAGGGCGATCCCGAGCCAGTCGATCAGCGATGGATTCTCGCCAAGGATTGCCCAGGCGAACAGCACGCCACCAACCGGGACTGCCAGGCTGGCAACGCCCGCCACGCTGGCCTGCACGTGGCGCACCACCACGGCCCAGGCTACCCAGGCGACGCTCGATGCCAGCAGCCCGCTGTAGAGCAGGGCACCGACATAGCTCGCGCTCCAGTGGATCGCCCGCTCCGGTACCAGCAGGGCAATGGCCACCAGGCCAAGGGTCCCCGGCAGCATCTGCCAGGCGGTGAGCTCGAGGGGCGACACCTGCGGGTACTGCTGAAAGGTCCATTTCGAGATGACGGCCGCGACGGCCCAGCACAGCCCGCTTGCCAGTGCCATCGCGACACTTGCGGGCGAGCCGATCGGCTGCCAGGGCGCGATCACGCAGACGTAGCCGAGTGCTGCAACCGCAATGCACAGCCAGCGCGCAAGGCCGGGGCGTTCGTGCAGCCACCACCAGGCGAGCGGAATGACGAAGAAGGGCATCGAGTAGGCAAGCAGCGCCATCTTGCCCGCACCCCCCGAGACCAGTGACCACTGCATGAGGGTCTGGAAGCCCACGGTCTGGCTCAGTCCTATGCCGAGCGTGGGCAGCCAGGGCGTGGGGCGCAGGGAGCGGCGCCGGGCAATGAGCAGGGCAAACAGCCCGGCCGTACCCAGCACATAGCGCAGGGCGCTGAAGGCGAACGGGCCGCCGTCGCGCATGGCGATCTTGCCGGCCGTCCAGTTCAGGCTCCAGATGAGGGTGATCGCCAGAATGCCGAGCAGGGCGATGCGTCTGCTGGCGGTCGGGGTTTCGGTAGTCGTTTGCATATTTCTCGCTACACTGGCGGAGCATTCACGCCCGCACTTTTCCTCGCATGAGGTGGGCTGATCACTTGCTGACTGCTTCGGGGCAAGGCATGGCTACGCACGCACACTGGTCATCGCGACTGGGCTTCATTCTTGCAGCGACCGGTTCCGCGGTCGGGCTTGGCAACATCTGGAAGTTTCCCTACATGGTTGGCGCCGGGGGTGGTGCGGCCTTCGTGCTGGTGTACCTGGGCTGTCTTGCCGCCATTGGCCTGCCGATCCTGCTTGCCGAGTGGCTGCTCGGGCGCCGTGGACAGAAGGACCCGATCAGCACCATGCGTGAGCTCGCCCGCACAGAGCAGCAACCGGCGCTCTGGGGCGTGGTTGGTGGCATTGGCGTGCTCGCCGCATTCCTGATCCTGTCCTTCTACAGCGTGATCGGCGGCTGGTCGCTTGCCTACGCGCTCGATGCGCTGCTGGGCGCCTTTACCGGTTTCGATGCCGATGGCGCCAACCAGCTTTTCGAAAGCCTACTCGCCGATCCGGGAGCATTGCTGCTGTGGCACTCGGTCTTCATGGTCCTGACGATTGGCATTGTTGCACGTGGCGTGACCGATGGGCTCGAGGCGGCGGTACGTTTCATGATGCCGGCGCTTGCCGTCATCTTGCTGGTCCTGGTCGGATTCGGTGTGTTTTCGGGGCATTTCGGCAACGCCATCGCCTTCCTGTTCAAGCCCGACTGGAGCGCACTCGACGGCAGCGTGCTGCTGCAGGCGATGGGCCAGGCCTTCTTCACGCTCTCGCTCGGCATGGGCGTGATGATGGCATTCGGCTCCTATCTGGGCGAGGACATGGATCTGTTGCGCACGGCCATCACCGTCATTGTTCTCGATACGGCATGCGCACTTGCTGCCGGACTGGCGATCTTCCCGATCGTCTTCGGCAACGGACTCGATCCCGATTCGGGACCGGGCCTGGTCTTCGTGACCCTGCCACTTGCCTTCGGCAACATGAGCCTGGGCGTCGTGCTTGGCTTCCTGTTCTTCCTGCTGTTGAGCTTTGCCGCGATCACCTCGTCGATCTCGCTGCTCGAACCCGTGGTCGAGACGCTCGAGGTGCATACGCCGCTGACGCGCAGGCTGGCGGCGGTGGCAGCCGGACTGGCAGCCTGGACGATCGGCATCGCCGCGCTGCTGTCGTTCAATCACTGGGCAGCGTTCAAGCTGTTCGGACTGGGCATCTTCGATTTCCTGGACAAGCTGACGACCAGCTACATGCTGCCGATCGCGGGCCTTGGCACCATTGTCTTTGCCGGCTGGTTCATGACGCCGGGGAGCATCGAGCACGAGCTTGGTCTGGGTCGTACCGGTGCGCTGCTGTGGCGCATTGGCAGTCGCTACGTAGCGCCACTTGGCGTGATCGCCGTGTTCCTGGGCAGTCTGTGAGAAGCCTCAGGCGCTGGTGCGGGGGATGCCGCGGGCAGCGCCTGGGGTGGTGAGTGGGGCTCAGACGGCCACCTCGACGATCTCGAGCGCCGCGATGCGCCTGCCGTCCTCGGCTGCCGCGCGGAAGGACTCGATGCGATCGAAGTTCAGGTAGCGGTAGATGTCATCGGCCATCGAGTCGATCCGCTGTGCGTACTCCATGTACTCATCGACCGTCGGCACGCGCCCGAGAATCGCACCGACCGCGGCGAGCTCGGCCGAGACCAGGTAGACGTTGGCTCCTTCGCCAAGGCGGTTCGGGAAGTTGCGCGTCGAGGTGGAGAGCACGGTCGAATTCGGCGCGACACGTGCCTGGTTGCCCATGCACAGCGAGCAGCCGGGCATCTCGGTGCGCGCGCCGACGCGACCATAGATGCTGTAGTAGCCTTCCTCCATCAGCGCGTGCTCGTCCATGCGTGTTGGCGGAGCAAGCCACAGGCGGGTCGGGATCACGCCCTTGAACTTCTCCAGCAGCTTGCCGGCGGCGCGGAAGTGACCGATGTTGGTCATGCACGAGCCGATGAACACTTCCTCGACCCTGTCTCCTGCAACCTGCGAGAGCAGCCGTGCATCGTCGGGATCGTTCGGCGCACAGACCACTGGCTCGCGCACCTCGGCGAGGTCGATCTCGATCACTGCGGCGTATTCGGCGTCGGCGTCGGCGCGCAGCAGTTCGGGCTTTGCCAGCCAGGCCTCCATGGCACAGGCGCGGCGCTCGAGCGTACGCGCATCCCCGTAGCCCTGGGCGATCATCCAGCGCAGCAGCGTGACGTTCGAGCGCAGGTACTCGCTGATGGTCTCCGGCGAGAGCCTGATCGTGCAGCCGGCGGCCGAGCGCTCGGCCGAGGCATCGGAGAGCTCGAAGGCCTGTTCGACGGTCAGATCGTCCAGACCCTCGATTTCGAGGATACGCCCCGAGAAGACGTTCTTCTTGCC
>CAZSYV010000048.1:0-1653 GCA_964610955.1 uncultured Klebsiella sp.
TTGCCCAGCATCTCGAAGAAGGTGTGGTGGCGTGCGGTATAGCCGACGTTCTCGAGATCATTGTGCTTTCCGCCGGCGCGGACACAACGCTGCGAGCTGGCGGCACGCACATAGGGGCGCTGCTCCCTGCCGAGAAAGCAGTCCTTGAACTGCACCATCCCGGCATTGGTGAACAGCAGCGTGGGGTCATCTGCCGGCACCAGCGAACTGCTTGGCACTCGTGTATGGCCCTTGCCTTCGAAATAGCTCAGGAAGGCTTCCCTGATCTCGGCACCGTTCATTGATCTGCTTCCAGTAGGGTTTGACGACTCAGCGGCGCTCGCGCTCTTCGAGTGAAAGCCGGCGGGCCTCACTCTCCAGCATCACCGGGATGCCGTCGCGCACGGGGTAGGCCAGTCCGCTGGCACGACAGATGAGTTCCTGCCGTTCGCGGTCGTATTCGAGCGGAGCCTTGCTTACCGGACAGACGAGGATTTCCAGCAGCCTGGAGTCGAGCATCAGCGCCCGTCCCTCTGGACAGCCGTTGTCTTTGCAGCGTCTTCGGCCTGGGACATCGCTCCCGCCAGCAGCTGTGGATCGACCTTTGCATCGCGCCAGTTCATGCGCCAGTCCAGATGCGGCCCGGTGGCACGCCCGCTTGCGCCGACCCGCGCAATGGGGTCACCGCGTTCGATCCGCTGGCCGACCTCGACCAGCACGGTGCTGAGGTGCAGGAAGCTGGACGACAGTCGATGGCCGTGATCGATGATCACGGTACCCCCCGAGTAGAACAGGTCAGGCTCGGCCAGTGTCACCACGCCCGCTGCCGGAGCCAGTACCAGCGAACCCATCGGCGCAGCGATATCCACACCGTAATGAGGGCGCGACGGCTCGCCATTGTAGAAGCGCTGACTGCCGTAGACCCCACTGATGCGCCCGGTGATCGGCCAGACAAAACCGTTCACGAAGTCGGTACGGGCGTCATCGCGTGCACGCGCCTGGTTCACCAGTGCCTGCTCACGACGGATGCGCTCCAGATCCGCTGCCGATGGGCTCATGATCTGCTGGGCAATCCCGCTGACACGCTGGATCTGGTACTCACGGCGTGCAACAGTGAGTTCATAGCGATCACTGCCTACCTGCAGGCGCTGCTGCGCTGGAGCATCACGATCGAAACCAAGCACGAAGGTGCCATCGGGTGCCACACGGACCCGGCTCCCGTTCAAGCTGACCTCTGCGCCCGGGGGGGCATGCCCAATGACCACCCCACCTTGCACCAGCGCCCCCTGAAGCTCCAGGGCTGTGGCAAGGGAGGCCGCACCAAGCATCAGAAACGACAACAATAGCGTGGAAAACGACGTGCGCATCGGGGCGGTATTCTGGCCATTGCACGGCAAAACAAGATAATGCGCAGTTTACCAGATCGCGCCGTGATGTCGGCGCCGAGTCCCCGAGGCCCCAGCACATGAACCATGGCCCTGCCACAAACACCCCCAGACGGCGCTACATCACTCCAGAAGGAGAGCAGCGCCTGCGCGAGGAGATCACGCAACTGTGGAAGATCGAACGCCCGCAGGTGACCGCCGCCGTGCACGAGGCGGCAAAGAACGGCGACCGCTCCGAGAACGGCGACTACATCTACGGCAAGCGGCGCCTGCGCGAGATCGACCGCCG
>CAZSYV010000048.1:1753-21626 GCA_964610955.1 uncultured Klebsiella sp.
GGCGGTGAGCGTGAGTTCATCGTCACGGAAATCACCTACCCAGACTACGGTTGAACCCGGGAGCACTCGGACTGGCCGATCGGCAGCACCGTGTCCATATGGTTAAATATCCCGCCTCCCGATTCCACCACTGCCGCCAACCCGCGAGTGATGCCATGACCGACGCAACGCCCCTGCCCTCGCTCCGCGAACTCGAACACCAGAACGAATTCCTCCATCGCCACATCGGACCGTCCGAGGAAGACATCACGGAGATGCTTGCCGCGCTGGAAGTCGACTCACTGGAAGAGCTCATCACGCAGACTGTTCCACACGAGATTCTCAGTCAGAAGGCACTCGCCCTGCCCGAACCCCAGCCGGAGCATCTGACCCTGGAGCGCCTCGGCACGATTGCATCGGGAAACCGTCTGCTGCGCTCGCTGATCGGCTGCGGCTACCACGACACGATCACTCCGGCGGTGATCCTGCGCAACGTGCTCGAGAATCCCGGCTGGTACACCGCCTATACCCCATACCAGCCGGAGATCTCGCAGGGACGCCTCGAGGGACTGCTGGCCTTCCAGCAGATGATCATCGACCTCAGCGGACTCGAGCTCGCCAACGCCTCGCTGCTCGATGAGGCAACCGCTGCAGCGGAAGCGATGACGCTGTGCAAGCGCGTGGTGCGCAAGAATCAGTCGAATGTCTTTTTCGTCGCGCACGATTGTCACCCGCAGACCATCGCGGTGGTATGCACGCGAGCCGCACCACTCGACATCGAGGTACGGGTCGGCAACCCCGAAAGCGATCTTGCGGGAATCGACATCTTTGCTGCACTGCTCCAGTACCCGGGAACCGATGGCCGGGTACATGATCTTGGCGGGTTGATCGCACAGATACACGAGAAGAACGCACTGGCCGTGGTTGCCGCAGACCCGATGAGCCTGCTGCTGCTGAAAAGCCCGGGCGCACTCGGCGCCGATGTCGCCATCGGCAGTACCCAGCGCTTTGGTGTACCGATGGGTTTCGGTGGGCCGCACGCTGCCTACCTCGCCACCCGTGACGAATACAAACGCTCGATGCCGGGGCGCATCATCGGCGTGTCGATCGACACGCACGGCAGGCGCGCACTGCGCATGGCGATGCAGACCCGGGAACAGCACATCCGGCGCGAGAAGGCGACCAGCAACATCTGCACCTCGCAGGCGCTGCTGGCACTGCTGGCTGCGTTCTATGCCATCTACCACGGCCCGCAACGGCTGCGCGACATCGCACTGCGCATCCACCGGCTCACCACGATACTCGCCCGCGGCCTCGAGGTCGGGGGGCTTGCACATGTACACGCCCACTTCTTCGACACACTGACGCTCGCGTGTGGCGCACGGCGCAACGAGTTCCTGCAACGCGCGCTGCAGGATGGATTCAACCTGCGCACAATCGGTGAGGAGCAGATCGGCATCAGTCTCGACGAGCGCAGCACGCGTGACGAGGTGCGCTCGCTCTGGCGCATATTTCTCGGTGAAGAAATTCCTGATTTCGATGCGATCGAACGCGAGTGCAGCACGCTGCGCATCCCTCAGCCCCTGCTTCGTGAAGTCGACTATCTCGGTCACCCACTGTTCAACAGCCATCACAGTGAAACCGAGATGCTGCGCTACCTGCACCGCCTGGAGGAACGTGACGTCGCACTGAACCGCGCGATGATTCCACTCGGCTCATGCACCATGAAACTCAACGCGACCAGCGAAATGATCCCGATCACCTGGCCGGCGTTTGCCAATCTGCACCCCTTCGCGCCGCCCGACCAGGCCGCAGGCTATGCACGACTGCTGCGCGAGCTTGCCGATGCGCTGCTCACGTGCACCGGCTACGACGCCTGCTCCTTCCAGCCGAACTCGGGTGCACAGGGGGAGTACGCGGGCCTGCTCGCCATCCGCCACTATCACCACAGTCGCAACGAGATGCAGCGTGACATCTGCCTGATACCAAGCTCTGCGCATGGCACGAATCCGGCGAGCGCAGCACTGGCCGGCATGCGCGTGGTGATCGTCGAGTGCGACTCACGGGGTAACGTCGACCTTGCCGACCTGCGCCTGAAGGCCGAACGCCACCGTGAGGAACTCGCTGCGCTGATGGTCACCTATCCCTCGACACACGGCGTGTTCGAGCAGCACATCGTCGAGATCTGTCGGGTGGTCCATGACAACGGCGGGCAGGTCTACCTGGACGGCGCCAACATGAACGCAATGGTCGGCATCGCACAGCCGGGGCACTTCGGTGCCGACGTCTCGCACCTGAACCTGCACAAGACCTTCTGCATTCCGCACGGCGGCGGTGGCCCGGGCGTTGGTCCGATCGTGGTGCGCGCACACCTCGCCCCCTTCCTCCCAGGACATGTCTGTACGCGCATCGACGGTGAGCGCGATGACTCGACCTCGGTGTCCGCGGCCGCCTTCGGCAGTGCGGGAATCCTGCCGATCTCCTGGACCTACATTGCGCTGATGGGCGCCAGTGGCCTGCGCAAGGCGACCCAGGTGGCGATCCTCAGCGCGAACCACATCGCCAGGCGCCTGGCACCACACTACGAGGTGCTCTACACCGGTGCCAACGGCCGTGTTGCCCACGAGTGCATCATCGACATCCGCCCGTTGAAGGAGCGCAGCGGCATCAGCGAGGAAGACATCGCCAAGCGCCTGATCGACTACGGCTTCCACGCACCGACGATGTCCTTTCCGGTTCCCGGCACGCTGATGATCGAACCCACCGAGAGTGAGCCGCTGGGCGAGATGGAGCGTTTCTGTGATGCGATGATCAGCATTCGGCATGAGATCGACGCTGTCGAGCACGGCCGCGCCGATCCACTCGACAACGTGCTGAAGAATGCCCCACACACACTGCACGACATCTGCGCCGACGAGTGGAAACACCCCTACTCACGCGCGGAAGCTGCATTTCCGGTTCCCGGCCTGCGCGAACAGAAGTACTGGGCACCGGTGAACCGTGTGGACAACGTCCATGGCGACCGTCACCTGTTCTGTGCCTGCCCACCGGTGGAGGAGTTCACTGGCTGAACCCGTCGATCCCAGACGGGCCAGGATGCCGGGAATCAGGCGCCCCGTTTTGCCATCTCGCGGCGGATATGACCGATCGCACGCATCGGATCGAGGCCCTTCGGGCATACCCAGGTGCAGTTGCCGATACTGCGGCAGCGGTACAGGCTGTAGGCGTTTTCGAGTTCCGAGAGACGCTCGTCGGTGGCCTGGTCACGCGAATCGACGATGAAACGGTAGGCCTGCAACAACCCTGCGGGACCAACGTAGCGGTCGGGATTCCACCACCACGACGGGCACTGCGACGAGCAGCATCCGCACAGGATGCACTCATAGAGACCGTCGAGCTTCGCCCGGTCCTCAGGCGACTGCAGCCTCTCCTGTGGGGGGGCAGGCTCCTTGTTGATCAGCCACGGCTTGATGCTTTCGTACTGCTTGAAGAACTGCGTCTGGTCGACGATCAGGTCGCGAATCACCGGCATTCCCGGCAGCGGGCGCAGCACGAGTTCGGACTTGCCACGCATGCCATCACCGACCTGCGTGACGCAGGCAAGGCCGTTCTTGCCGTTGATGTTCATGCCGTCCGACCCACACACCCCTTCACGACAGGAGCGTCGGAACGCCAGTGTCTCGTCCTGCTCGTAAATATAGTGCAGCACGTCGAGCACCATCCGAGGCCGAAATTCATCGGGTACGGTGAATTTCTGCATCCTGGGTTCGGCGTCCTGCTCCGGATGGTAGCGATAGACACTGACGTCAATCATGAGTCGATTCCCTCACAGCCTGCGGCAGCAGGTCAGCTGCCCGTTCGGGGGCGCAGATTAGCGCGTAGCGGCGCCCGTGTCGACCACGGCGCGGGCGAGTATGATCGACTGCATCCATCACCGGGACACACTCATCCATGAACTGCCGCCCCGGCGAACCATCACAGGAGGTACACGCGATGAGCTCCATTCCCACACCCGAAACAGCCGGCAATCCGGGGCACACTCGAACCGAATCCGATTCACTTGGCCCCGTCGAAGTACCGGCAGACCGGCTCTGGGGAGCACAGACACAGCGCTCGCTGCTCAACTTCGCCATCCCGGATGAGCGCATGCCGAGCGAGATCGTGTACGCACTGGTGCGCATCAAGTGCGCCTGCGCACACGTGAACCAGCAGCTTGGACGGCTGCCGGCGAACATCGCCGAGGCAATCACTGCCGCCGGCGAGGAGGTTCTCACCGGGCAGCATGCTGGCGAATTCCCGCTCGTCGTCTGGCAGACGGGCTCCGGCACGCAGAGCAACATGAACGTCAACGAGGTGCTTGCCAACCGCGCCTCCGAACTACTCGGAGGGGAGCGCGGCCAGCAGCGTCTCGTGCACCCGAACGACCACGTCAACCTTGGACAGTCCTCGAACGATGTGTTCCCGACGGCAATGCACCTTGCCGGCGCCGAGGCGATCGCACGCACCGTGCTGCCGGCGCTGCGCGCGCTGCGCACGACGTTCATGACCAAGTCGGCCGCCTTCACCGACATCGTCAAGATCGGTCGCACCCACCTGCAGGATGCCACCCCGCTCACTCTCGGGCAGGAGTTCTCGGGCTACGTGGCACAGCTGTGGCATGCCGAATCGCGCATCGAGGACACGCTGCCTTCGCTGTTCCCTTTGGCGATCGGTGGCACCGCAGTCGGCACGGGCCTCAACACCCATCCTGAGTTCGGTGTCCGTGTCACCCATGAGCTTTCGGGGCGCACCCGACTGCCATTCATCAGTGCGGAGAACAAGTTCGCCGCGCTGGCCGCGCATGATGGCATCGTCGCGATGCACGGCTGCCTGAAGACACTGGCCGTCGCGCTGATGAAGATCGCAAACGACGTGCGCTGGCTCGCCTCGGGGCCGCGCTGTGGCATCGGTGAAATCCGCATTCCGGAGAACGAACCCGGCAGCTCGATCATGCCGGGCAAGGTCAACCCGACGCAGTGCGAGGCGCTGACCATGATCTGCTCCCAGGTCATGGGCAACGACGTGGCAGTCGGCATTGGTGGAGCCTCGGGAAACTTCGAGCTCAATGTGTTCAAGCCGCTGCTCGCATACAACTTCCTGCAGAGCGCACGGTTGCTGAGCGCGGGCATGGCATCGTTCGACGTGCACTGTGCCCAGGGAATCGAGCCGGACCGCGAACGGATCGCCGAACTGCTCGAGCGTTCGCTGATGCTGGTGACCGCACTTGCGCCGCACATCGGCTACGACCAGGCGGCCGCGATTGCAAAGACAGCACACCACGAGGGCACGACGCTGCGCGCGGCTGCGCTGGCATCGGGTCAGGTGAAGGCAGAGGAATTCGACCTCTGGGTACGCCCCGCCGAGATGACCAACTCGAAGCGGCACAGCTGAGCACCTGATGGGCAAGCGACGTACGGACGGAGCAGACATCGCCACTCGCAGCGCAGCTGCGCCGATCGACGGTTTCTGCGACCCGACCTTCACTGCAGCCCATGAGGCATTCCAGGAGAATTTCCGCTCCTGCAATGAACTTGGTGCCGCGCTTTGCGTGTTCGTCGATGGCCGCAAGGTGATCGACCTGTGGGGCGGCTACCAGGACCGCGAACGCACCAGGCCCTGGCAGCGCGACACGCTGGTGAACATCTACTCGGTCGGCAAGGGCGTCGCCGCGATGCTGGTGCTTTCGCAGATCGAGCAGGGACTGCTCACACTCGATCAACCGTTGCGCGGGATCTGGCCCGAACTGGCCCGGGCGGGCAAGGAAAACATCACGCTGCGCTCGGTGCTCTCGCATCGGGCGGGGCTCCCGGGCATACGGCGTCCACTCCCGCCCGAGGCGCTCTGGCGCTGGGAAACGATCACGGCCGCACTCGCCGAGCAGGCACCCTTCTGGGAGCCCGGCAGCACGCACGGCTACCATGTGAACACACATGGGTTCCTCATCGGCGAGCCACTGGTACGCCGTACCGGCATGAGTTTCGGCGAGATTCTGCGCACGCGACTCAGCGCACGCGTGGGTGTCGACTACCACGTGGGCCTGGCGGCACACGAGCACGCGCGTGTTGCGCCGATCGACCAGGACGCCTCGACCAGCGTGAGCGATGCCGGCACCGCCGTGCGCGAACATCTCTCCAGCGGCGATGCGGCGACCGATGCGATGCTCGCCAGCGTGTACTTCAATCCGTTGGGCATCTCGGGAAGCGGAGTCGTGAACCTGCCGCGCTGGCGTACGGCGATGATTCCATCGACCAACGCGCACGCAACTGCCCGCGCAGTCGCCCTGCTCTACGATGCATTCATGCACCGCGACCCCGCACACGGCGGAATCGTCGGCCCGGGGCTGCGCGCCGAGGCCTGCAGGATCCATTCGGACGGCACCGACCGGGTACTGGCAAAACACTCACGCTTCGGGCTCGGCTTCCAGCTGTCGCACCCGGGGCGACGCATCGGGGGCAGTGATTCGAGTTACGGGCATGCCGGCTATGGCACCAGCATCGGCTTTGCCGATCCCGAGAGCGGCGTGGCCTTCGCCTATCTCAGCAACCGCCCCGGCAAGCGCTTCGACAACGCGCGTGCCGCATCGGTCATGGCAGCGACATACAGTGCGCTTGGCAGACCACCCTGAAGTTGGCGTTACAATGAGCCACGGTGAATCGTGCCTTGCGAGGCGATACTGATACTGGAGCGCAGAACGACATGCCTGGATTGTTGCCCAACGTCGACCCCGACGGACTGCTCGAATACTCGGTGGTCTACACCGACCGTTCACTGAACCATATGTCACGTGCCTTCCAGCAGGTCATGACCGACATTGCACGCGATCTCAAGCACACCTACAACGCGCACGCACTGGCCATCGTCCCCGGTGGTGGAACCTTTGCGATGGAGTCCGTGGCCCGTCAGTTTGCACAGGGGCGCCACGCGCTGATCATCCGCAACGGCTTCTTCAGCTTCCGCTGGACACAGATCCTCGACACCGGTTCGATCGCCACCCGCTCGACCGTGCTCGGCGCACGTGCACTGCACGATGCGGCTCAGGCACCGTTCGCTCCGGCACCGCTCGACGAGATCGTGGCAGCGATCCGCTCGGAGCGACCCGGCGTCGTCTTTGCACCACACGTCGAGACCGCCTCGGGAATCATCCTGCCGCACGACTGGATCCGCGAGATCGCACGGGCCACGCACGAAATCGGTGGCCTGTTCGTGCTCGACTGTATCGCCTCTGGCGCCATCTGGGTCGACATGCGCGCGAACGGTGTCGATGTGCTGATCAGCGCACCACAGAAGGGCTGGAGTGCCACACCCTGCGCCGGACTGGTGATGCTGGGCGAAGCAGCCCGCCGACATATCGACACGACCACCAGCAACAGCTTTGCCACCGACCTGAAGCGTTGGCTGGGAATCATGGAAAGCTACGAGGGCGGTGGTCATGCCTACCACGCAACGATGCCAACCGACGGGTTGCGCATGCTGCGTGCGGCGATCGCCGAAACGCTCGCCTTCGGGCTCGAGGCAAGCCGCTCGGCACAGCAGCGGCTCGGCGACGGCGTTCGCACCCTGCTTGCAGCACGTGGCTTCCCCAGCGTTGCAGCCCCTGGTTTCGGTGCGCCCGGAGTGGTCGTCAGCTACACCACGGATCCCGAAATCCACAACGGCAGCCGCTTCCGGACCGCCGGGCTGCAGATCGCCGGCGGTGTGCCCCTGCAGTGTGGCGAGCGTGCAGATTTCCGCTCGTTTCGCATCGGGCTGTTCGGTCTCGACAAGCTGAAGGATGTCGAAGGTACCGTTGCCAGGCTGGAGCGGGCGCTCGACACCATGGTCTGAGTCGACTCACGGCACTCATCCGACCAGGGCAACCCACTGTACCGAAGACCTGCCGCCGGGCGTCTTGATCAACCCGGGACGCCCACCCGCCCTTCATGCCGATCGCATCAATGCCTCATGTCCGCAAAAACCCGTTCGAACATCGGCACCAGGAATCTGTTGCCGTACTCACTGAGATGATCGGCATCGAAGTACAGCGAACGGCCATCCCTTGAGCCGTAACAGTATCGTTCGTCGCACAGATACGGTAACGGGTCGAGAATTCTGACCCCGCACTGTCTTGCTGCCTTGTCCTGCATGTCCCAGACAATCCTGTGGCGCTTGTGGTACTCGTCCAGGGTGATTGTGATGTCGCTCGAATCACCCCTCAACATGATGTTGCGAGCCAGCCTGTCCGGCACAGAGACGTGGAATTCGGGAGTGGGTCGAACGAGGTATACCTGACGGTTCCTCTGGATGTCACAGGCAGTTTCCACGTAGGCGCTCTCGAATCCCTGCACATATTCCGCAAACCCGTTCCCATCAACCTCCACAGGCTCGTCAAAATAGGTATCAAGCTTTTTTTCATCCTCCCAGCCGAGGACAAGAGCCGTTGTCCTGCTGATCAACACCACCGGCACCCCCCGACCCGGCGACCCGTTCAACCTTTCCGTCAACAGCCAGTTGTTGAACATGAGGCACCGTCCATCATCATCGGTCTTCCTCAGACCCTTGATCGTGGGGCATCCCGATTTTCCCAGGAACATCGCACTTCTGTCGAAGGACCTTCCCGCTTCGGCCAGACTGGTGATGCTGCTCATGGCATGGCTGTCGCCAAGAAGCAGCACGCCGACTTCCCCCTGACCATAGGTGCAGCCAGGCGAGATACCATTCACGGGAGCGCATTCATGCCTGCGTGGGTCCCTGTTTTCCGACTCGTTCGCCACCAGCTCCACTTCCGCAGAAAACCTGTTGTCAAACGATCTCTTCTGCACCCCGATCGAAGCAGTTGCGATCAACAGGTACAGCACAGCGAAACCGATGGCTTCCCTGGACGCCCCAAGTCTTGGCAAACCCAATCGGGTCGGAATCTCCACGAACCGATAGGACAGCTCGGCCAGCATCAGGCTCAAACCGATGCCGGCGCTGATCCAGAAAGGCTCACCCTGTACACCGACGAAATACAATCCGACCACAACCGGCCAGTGCCACAGATACAGCGAATAGGAACGGTCACCCAGCCATTGCATCAAGGGATTCACGGTGAGCATGGAGCGTTCCTGCTGGGCAACGATCACCAGGCTGCCGGCAAGCACGGGAAGCAGTGCCCACGCCGACGGCCAGGGAAAGTGCTTG
The DNA here is from genome assembly GCA_964610955.1 of uncultured Klebsiella sp. GTDB lineage: Bacteria > Pseudomonadota > Gammaproteobacteria > Pseudomonadales > UBA5518 > UBA5518. Next base: position 10,931 of record CAZSYV010000048.1, read on the forward strand.
TCCAGGATCAGCAACGCGGCGAGCCAGAAGGCCATGCCGCCCCACAGCAATGCGCGCCCCTTGCGCTGGATGGCAGGGAACTCGCGACGCAGCAACAGCGACAAGGCACCAGCAAGAAACTCCCAGGCTCGCCCCTGCAGCAGGTAGAAGGCGGCGGGTGGATTCCTGTACGACATCATCACGCTGAAGGTCAGGGAAGCAACGAAGACCAGGCCAATGCCGTACAAGAGAAAACGAAGGTCAGCCTTCAATTTCCACAGCATCAACAGAAGAAGCGGGTACAGCAGGTAGAACTGGAATTCCACGCCCAGTGTCCAGGTGTGCACGAGCCACTTTTCGTAGACCTCTGTGTCGAAATACCCGGTTGAACGGTAAAAAAAGATGTTCGAGAAGAAACCCAGTGCGTATTTGGCCTGTTCACCCAATCGATGGTAATCAGGCGTGACCAGCCAGAACCAGCCAAGCGCCAGAAGGGCCACCAACAGCACCAGCAGCGCCGGAACGATGCGCCTTACCCGTGCCACATAGAATCGAGAGAGGGAAAAATCTCCCCTCTCCAGCCCCTTGGTCACGATCGCAGTCATCAGATAGCCGGAGATGACAAAAAACAGATCCACGCCCATGAAACCGGCGCTGAAACCCGGCACCCGGAAGTGATACAGCAGAACAACGACAACTGCCCATGCCCGCAGGCCATTGATGTCTTCGCGGTAGGAAATGGGGGATGTGAGGTGCTTCATACGATGAATGCCCTGCAGGGCTTCGAATCACTCGGCCTTGATGAAGTCATGGTGTCTTCGATCGGCGACGAAACGCTGCCACGGCATGTCACTGCATCAGCTGACGGTCCTGGATGCCGGAAAACAGCAACTGCCCGACGCACGCGCCACACACTGCCAGGAACATGTCCCACTGCGTATCCCACACATCGCCCTGGGTCCCCAGGAACTCGATCGAGGCACTATCGGCGATCACTGCTGCCCACCACTCGATGAACTCGTAGCTCACCGTGATGAACGCGCACACGCACACCACGAGAAAGAACAGCAGCTTGCCGCGCTGCAGTGGAGAGCGTCTCAGCAGCACCTCGCGCGCGATCATCGCCGGGACGACTCCCTGAGCGAGGTGGCCCAGCCTGTCGTAGTGGTTGCGCCCGAGATCGAACAGCTCCTGGAACCAGAAGCCGAGCGGAACGCGAGCATAGGTGTAGTGCCCACCGACCATCAGGATCACCGCCTGCACAAAAATCAGCCAGTAGACGAGACGCGTCAGTGGAAAGGCGCTGCGCGTAGCCGCGAGGACGGCGATCGCAGCCAGCACGGGAAAGACCTCGAGAAACCAGGTGAACTGGTCAAATGGCCTGTAGCCGGTAACCATCAGCATCACGACGGTAGCCCCGAACAACAGCCAGAGTTCCCTGTGCCCGGCGGTCGTCATCGAAAGTCTTCCGTTGCGGTTGGTGCCTGCCACTATAGCAAAGTATCCTGACGGCCCTGGCCTTGCGGGATGTTCGACGATGCGCCATTCCCCCTACCTGGTTTCCATCACGGTCGCCGTGCTGCTGTTCGCCGCAGCCGTACTGCTGCTGCCGGACACGCAGTACTTCAACGTGACCGACTGGCGCATGCTGCTGAACTCCGCAACCGGTCACGACGGGCCCACCGCGGAATCGGCAACGATACGCCAGCGTTTGACTGTACCGAGCGGCTGGAGCATTGGACTTTATACCGGCGACGTGCCCAAGGCACGCCTGCTGCGCGCCACACGCAACGGCGACCTGCTGCTCTCCCAACCCCGGCTCGGGCGAATCCTGCTGCTGGCGCACGACGCTGACCAGGACGGACATCCGGATGCGCAGCGCGTACTGCTCGAAGGGCTGGACCGTCCGCACGGCATCGACATTGCCGGCGACTGGCTGTATGTCGCCGAAGGCAGCGCCATCGGTCGCGTCGGTTTCGATGCTGCGACGGGACGTCTGACCAGCGAGTACCGACACATCCTCTCCGACCTGCCATCAGGCGGAAACCACTGGTCACGCACCGTACGCATGGGGCCGGACAATCTGCTGTACGTCACGATCGGATCGAGCTGCAACGCCTGCGAAGAGAAAAGCTCCTGGCGTGCTGCAATGCTGCGCCTTCACCCCGACGGAACGGGAGTGGAAATCCATGCATCGGGGCTGCGCAACAGTGTCGGCTTCGACTGGGCACCCTGGAGCGGTGAGCTGTACGCGACCGACAATGGGCGTGACCTGCTTGGCGATGACTTCCCGCCGTGCGAGCTCAACCGCATCGTCGCCGGCGGATTCTACGGCTGGCCATACGTGAACGGTGACGGGGTTCCCGACCCCGACTTCGGCAATCGGGATTCTGCGAAGCAGGCGGAGGCGATCGCACCGGTCCACGACTTCCGCGCACACACAGCACCTCTTGGCATCACCTTCGTGCGTCACCCGGACAACATCGCCCGACTTGGTCATGCGGCACTGGTCGCACTGCACGGCTCGTGGAACCGCTCGACCCCGGATGGTTACGCGGTCGTGCTGCTGCAGTGGCTCGACGGCGGTACGATCCGCGAGACCCCTTTCCTGAGCGGCTTCGAAGCGGCGGGCAACATCATCGGGCGCCCGGTCGACATTGCGGAAGGGGCCGATGGCGCCTTCTACGTCAGTGATGATTACGCAGGTGCCGTATATCGCATCGCACCAGACGCATCGGGTGACTCCCGCACACTGACCCTCGCCCCGCGCACCGAACACCCCGACACCGACCCGCTGGCTGGAATCGACGCGGCAACCATCGCTGCGGCACAGGCAAGCGGCCCACAACTGTGGCAGCGCTTTGCATGCGCCGAGTGCCACTCGGCAGGACAGCCACCCGGCACCCAGCTCGAGAACCTGCGGCAGCGCTACGATGTGGCATCGCTCAGCGAGTACTTCCTGCTTCCGACGGCACCGATGCCAAGCTTCCCACTCGATGCCGACGAGCGTCGCGCACTCGCGATCTGGCTGCTGGCGAACCCGCACCCCACTGCAGCACCAGGCGCCGAAGCTGCAGATGAGAAGGCGCAGCCCATCCCCATCACGGATGCACCATAGCAACCCGTGGGTTCCCTGCTGCGCATCGTCCACCACCTGCCCCGGACGCACCGCCCAGGGCATCTCGCGCGGGCGATTGCAGAGCACATCTCGCTATGGATAGATGAAGATCTTGCTCGATTCGGAAAAATGCTTTTCAAGCTTGACCGGCAAGCGCTGCAGGTGAGCGTTGAACGACACTGCCCCCTTGCGCGCCGACACCAGCACGATCAGGTCGGAATCCTCCAGGTCCTTTGACACGATGAAGAAATCCTCCCACTCCTCGAACTCGTTGAACTCGAGTTCGAGCGTGACCTTGAGACTCTTGGCGAGCACCGCAAGGGCCTCGTGCGTTGCCTGGGTGCAATGAAGCCGCACGGGAACGGAGAGTTCGGTAGCCAGTCGGATGATCTTGCCCGCCCAGATCGCAAAGCCCGCCTCCTGCTCGGCCTGTGGCGGGGCAATGACGAAGAGTCCGGTGTGGTTGGCTGTCGCATGCCGAAAATTGCAGACGCACACCGTCTTCCTGGTATGGCGCAGGATGCTTTCGAGCCCTTCCCCCAACAACTTGTGAAGGGCATCGTCGCTTCGGGGCAGGTTCAGGATGATCAGATCGGCGGCAATCTCGGTTGCCGTGCGTGCGATTCCCACCGCTGGATTGCTCGCGATGGTGGCCTTGACCTTCACCTCCACCTCTGCTGCCGCCGCCTCCGACATCACGCCCTCCATCGTCCTGCGGGCAGAAGCCACTTCGGATTCGGCCTGATCAGAGTTCGGTACCACATTCACGACAACCACCGGGTGACTGGAACTGCGATCCTTGATCAGGACCGCGAACTGCAGTGTCTGCTCGGCGCGCGAGATATCGGAAACCGGCACCAGGATCTGCTCCATCCCCAGTTCGCGGGTGACTGACGAATCCACCTGTGGCTCGGAGGAACGGGCAATCTCTGCAGCAGCGCGCTCGGTCACGAACGATGCGACGATGCACGACACCAGAATGACGATGACGATGCCATTGAGCACGGTGTCATCGACGATCCCCGCACGGTAGCCGACCATGACCACGGCCAGCGTCGCCGCAGCATGAGCGGTGCTCAACCCGAAGATCAGCTGACGCTGCTCGTCCGAGAAGCGGAACACCTGCTGGGCAAGCCACGCCGCGAGGTACTTTCCAAGCACGGCGGTGATCGTCATCGCGACCGCGATGACGATGGCCATGAATCCCCCGAAGATCACACCGACATCCACGATCATCCCGACACTGATCAGGAAGAACGGAATGAAGAGCGAATTGCCGATGAACTCGGTCCGGTTCATCAGGGGTGAAGAGGCCGGAATCGACTTGTTCAGTGCCAGGCCGGCCGCAAACGCTCCGATGATGCCCTCCAGCCCGGCAATTTCAGCCAGGAATGCGGAAAAGAACATCACGGCCAGAACGAACACATAGTGGGAATGCTTGTGGTTTTCCATCTTCTGGAAAAACCTGGCCGCGATGCGCGGTACCAGGATGAACATGAAGGCGGAAAACAGCGCGAGAGAGATGCCCAGCCGGACCCAGAACTCGACAGTGATCCCGCCCCGGTGGCTCCCCAGTATCAGGGCCAGCACGATCAGCACGGCCGTATCGGTGATGATGGTCCCGCCCACCGTGACAGGTACGCTCGGGTCCTTGGTCACCCCGAACCTGCCCGCAATCGGGTAGGTCACCAGCGTATGGGTGGCAAAGATGCTGGACACGAGGAGACTCGCCTGCATATCGAAGCCGAGCAGGTAACGACACACGGGAAAGCCGATTCCAAGTGGAATGGCAAAGGTGAGGAAGGCGAACAGGAAGCTCCTGTTGCGGTTGGCCTTGAACTCGACCAGGTTCAGCTCGAGTCCCGCCAGGAACATGATGTACAGCAGGCCGATCGTGGAGAACACATCCACGAACAGGCTTTTTTCCAGAACGTTGAATCCGTTGGGACCAATGACGATGCCAGCGGCGATCAGCCCGATGATTCCCGGTATGCGCAGGCGCTCCATCAGGATCGGAACCAGCAGGATGATGAACAGGATCAGCGAGAAGACCAGGATCGGGCTGCGCAACGGCAGCTGGAAGGAGTGCAGCAACAGATCGATGACCGGATCCATGATGGGAGTGTGCCGTTGCGTGATGCCATTTCTCGAGCGGACATGCTGACGCATCACCGGCCACACGTCCAATGCCACGTGCCAGGATATCGTCGCCCAAGCACTCTGCTTGCATGCGCGGCTGCCCGGCGTACACTTGCGAGCGGATTGCGCAGCCGCGGTGGTCGCACGGGGCCTGCACCCGGGAATCCCATGCATCGGAAAACAGTCTTGTCTGACGACGGGGCCCCGCGCCTGTGCGGGAAGTGAAGAATTGACATGTCAATCAACCCCGAGGGATGACGGCATTGGCCGTTCCATGCGTATAATTCGCGCCCGGCCGACCGATTGCGCATATGACGATCGGGCAAACAATGAAAGAAAGCCAGGAGACAGCGCATGCTGATAGGCGTTCCACGAGAACAACTGGACGGCGAAAACCGCGCCGCGCTGATACCCGCAAACGTGCAGAAACTGGTGCGTTCGGGTGCAGAGATAGTGGTCCAGGCTGGCCTTGGCGTCGGTGCGGGCCATGCCGACGCGGACTACGAGGCAGCCGGAGCACGCGTGAGCAGCGACCGCGGCGCACTGCTCGCCAGTGCCGATCTGGTGCTGCGACTGCACAAACCATCGATCGATGAAGTGGCGAGGCTCAAGCGTGGCGCGATTCACGTCAGCTACCTCGACCCGTTCAACGAGCCTGCGCTCATCGATGCCTTCGCCACGGCCGGCATCAGCGCGATCAGCATGGAAATGATTCCACGCACGACACGCTCGCAAAAGATGGACGCGCTGAGCTCGCAGGCGAACATTGCCGGCTACGTGATGGTGCTGATGGCCGCAACGCGGCTGTCGCGCATCCTGCCGATGATGATGACACCCGCCGGAACACTGAAGCCCTCGAACGTGTTCGTTATCGGTGCCGGCGTTGCCGGGCTGCAGGCGATCGCGACCGCGCGCCGTCTCGGTGCCAGGGTGACAGCCTTCGATACCCGCGCGGTGGTTGCCGAGCAGGTGCAGTCACTCGGTGCGAAGTTCCTCGAGATCGACCTTGGCGAAACCGGTCAGACCAAGGACGGCTACGCCGTGCAGCTCACTCCCGAGCAGCTCGAAAGGCAGAAGCAGGGGCAGGCAAGGCAGATTGCCGAATCCGACGTGGTGGTCACGACGGCCCAGGTATTCGGGCGCAAGCCTCCCGTGCTGGTCACGCGCGACATGCTCTCCGGCATGCGCCCGGGCAGTGTGATCGTCGACATGGCCGCCGAGACCGGCGGCAACGTCGAAGGATCGGTTGGCGGCAAGACCGTCACCGTGGACGGCATCACCATCATCGGTGACGGCAACTGGGCCAACCACGTACCGCGCGATGCCAGCCAGATGTACTCGTCGAACCTGTTCAACCTCATCGAGGAATTCTGGAACAAGGACGAGAAGAGGATGGCACTGAACTTCGAGGACGACATCATCCAGGGCTGCGTGATCACGCACGACGGTGCAATCGTGAACCAGACCATCAAGAATCTGAAGCGCTGAGGGCCACCGCGTGGAACCCATATACCTGACATTCATCCTGATGCTTTCGATATTTCTCGGCTTCGAGCTGATCAACAAGGTGCCTTCGACACTGCACACGCCACTGATGTCGGGCTCGAATGCCATTTCCGGCATCACGCTCGTCGGCGCACTGGTCTCATCGACCACAATACCCGAGAACGAGACGATCACCGCCATTCTTGCCACCGCAGCGGTATTCCTGGCGACGATCAACGTCGTTGGCGGCTACGTCGTGACCGATCGCATGCTGGCCATGTTCAAGAAGAAGCCAGGAGGCAAGTGAGATCATGCTCACCACTTTGATCATCAACCTTTCGTACGCACTCGCTGCGGTACTGTTCATTTTCGGCCTGAAGATGCTGAGTTCCCCTGCGACGGCACGCAAGGGCAATCTGATCTCGTCGCTCGGGATGTTCATAGCCGTCGTCGTGACGCTGCTCGACGCCCATGTGATCGGCTGGCAGCAGATCCTCATCGGCGTGGTCGCCGGGACACTGGTCGGCACCATCTGGGCACGGCGCGTCCAGATGACCGGCATGCCCGAGCTGGTGGCACTGTTCAACGGCTTCGGTGGCCTTGCAAGCCTGGGTGTCGGCTGGGCCGCGCTGTATACACCGAGCACGACCTTCGTGCTGATCTCGATCGCTCTCGCCATCCTCATCGGCGGCGTGACCTTCACCGGCAGCGTCATGGCGTGGGCAAAGCTCAGTGAGGCGATCAGCGGCAGGCCGTTCCTCTTCGGCGGCCAGCGCATTGTCAACGCTGCCCTGCTCACCGCAATCGTGGTCAGTTCGGTGATGCTGTGCGTCCAGCCTGAAAACCACAGCTGGCTGTATGCGGTGATCGCGCTGTCGTTCCTGCTCGGCGTGATGGCCGTGCTGCCGATCGGCGGCGCCGACATGCCGGTGGTGATCTCACTGATGAACAGCTACTCGGGGCTCGCTGCCTGTGCCGCCGGCTTTGCCGTCAACAACATGATCCTGATCGTCGCCGGCGCACTGGTCGGCGCCAGCGGAATCATCCTCACCAAGATCATGTGCAAGGCGATGAACCGCTCGCTGGCAAACGTGCTGTTCAGCGGTTTTGGCGCAGTCGGCGGTGCAGCGGAAAAGCTCGAGGGCGAGGTCAAGGCAATCACGCACGAGGACGCGTACTACATCCTCGAGGCGGCTTCCAGCGTGGTCATCGTCCCGGGCTACGGCATGGCTGTCGCCCAGGCGCAGCATACGGTCAAGGAACTGCAGGAGTTGCTCGAGGCAAACGGTGCAGAGGTCGTCTATGCGATCCACCCGGTGGCAGGACGCATGCCGGGGCACATGAACGTGCTGCTTGCCGAGGCGGACGTGTCATACGATCTGCTGCTCGAGATGGACGAGATCAACCCGCGCATGGAGAACTTCGATGTCGCGATCGTGATCGGTGCCAACGACGTGGTGAACCCGGCGGCTCGCGAATCCAAGAGCAGCCCGATCTACGGCATGCCAATCATCAACGTCGACAAGGCACGCACGGTGTTCGTGCTCAAGCGCTCGATGGCATCGGGTTTTGCCGGCATCGACAACCCGCTGTTCTTCAAGGAAAACACGCGCATGCTGTTCGGGGACGCCAAGGAGTCCATCAGCCAGCTCATCCGTCAGTTCAAGTAAGCACCCGTCCCCTGATCGGAGCGAGTCGCACACCACCGGTGTCTGGCGGACCGAAAGGGCCGCCAGACACCGAGCTGCGATCCACCACGCAGAAGCTGTCCGGCCTGTGCGGCCAGGTACAATAGACGATCAGCTAGAATTCATTGCACGACAGGACGGTGAGTCGCAAGGACGGATGGCAATCGAGTATCGCTTCAAGGCCAGCGTGGATCGCGTCTTCGGCCTGTTGACCAACGCCGACTTCCTGGTCCAGCGCTCACTCTCGCTCGGTGAGCTGCGTGCGGAGTGCACCATCGAGGATGACGACGACCAGGCGGTGATCACGCTGACGCGTGAAGTCGAACGCAACGTCCCCGCCTTCCTCTCGCCACTCTTTGAAAGTCACCAGACGCTCGAGATCGTCGAACGCTGGACGGTACGTGGGGCAACCCGACTCGGTCACTCCGTGTTGGTCCTGCAGGGGCAGCCGGTCACCATCGAATCCGAGCTGAGACTTGGCGCCGAGTCGGCGAACAGCTGTATCTACTCTGCAAACCACTCGGTCCGCGCACCGATACCGTTGATCGGTCGGCGCATCGAGAGCTTCTTCCTCGGGCAGACCGAGGCGACACTGCGTGCGGAGCTGGATCACCTGGCCAACAGCCTGGGCTGACGCATCAGCCGACGATCACCTCGCTCTGCAGCGACACCTGCGAGCGCAGCGATGCCGACACCAGGCAGCTCCGCTCGGCCTTTTCGAGCAGTCGGGCACCAAGATCGGCATCACCATCCGCCGGAATACGCAGCTTCACCTGCAGCTCGATATGAGTGAACCACAGGCCCGCGTCGGTGCGATCCAGCACGCCGACCGCCTCACAATCGATTTCGCTCCAGTCGAATCTCGAAGCCTTGGTCAGCGCCCGAAAACTGAGCACGAAGCAGTCTGCCACCGCAGCGACGAACAATGTCTCCGGTGACCAGTTCCCCGGTGGCCCACCGAATTCGGGAGGCGCCGTGCTCTGAATATCCTCCAGATCCGGACTGCGCACGGTCACCGTACTGCTCGCACTGGCCAGTGCGTTGACCGCATAGCGGTGTGGAAAGGGATGCATTCGCTCATTCTCCGTGGCGACGGTCAATCGAATGCGGATGATAAACGACAACGCCGCGCTTCAGAAAACCGCGGGACCGGCAGACGGGAACAGCTCGAGCTGCACCGAACCATCCTCCTCGCGCAGATCGACGAAACGCACTCCGACCCCGAGCAGCCGCACGCCAAGATCACCGCGCAGCAGCGCACTGCGCAACAGTTCATTGATCTGCGAGGGGGATGGCGCGCGCGCCGAACCTTCCACGGTGGTGGTACGAAAATCGGCAAACCGAAGTTTCACGAACACCTTGGTGACCAGGTAGTCTCCCGTCACGCGCCGCAGGCGTGAGCGCAATGTCAACAGCAACTCCCCCATCTGCTGCACACAGGCATCGTATCCGTGCAGATCGTCCTCGAAGGTGCATTCCACGCTGAGTGACCTGCGTCGCTGGCGAGGCTCCACGGGTCGCTTGTCGATACCACGACAGAGTTCATGCATGCGCTTCCCGAAACGGCCGAATTGCCGCGTCAGCTCGATCAACGAGAGCTTCCTCAGTTCAGCGCAGCTTGCAACACCCATCGCCTGCAGTCGGTCCGCAGTCGCCTTGCCCACACCCCAGAGCCTGCGTACCGGCAGGGCCGCCACGAAGGCGTCGACCTCGGCGGGCAGAATGACGAACTCGCCATCAGGCTTGTTCCAGTCGCTGGCGACCTTGGCGAGGAACTTGTTCTGCGCGACACCAGCCGACACCGTGATTCCGACCTCGTGACGCACGCGCTGACGGATCTCGCGCGCGATCAGCGTGGCGCTGCCCTGGCAGACTTCAGCCGCGCTGACATCGAGAAAGGCCTCATCGAGCGACAGCGGTTCCACCAGTTCGGTGTAGTCGAGGAAGATTCGGCGGATCTGCCGCGACGCCTCCCGGTACTTGTCGAAGTCGGGCGGGATGATGATCAGACCAGGGCACAGACGCCGTGCCTGTGCCGATGGCATTGCCGAGTGCACGCCGTAGCTGCGTGCAGGGTAATTGCAGGTCGTGATGACACCTCGTGATGCGGCGCTGCCACCAACCGCCACCGGAAGTCCGGCCAGCGCCGGGTCATCACGGATCTCGACCGCCGCATAGAAGCAGTCGCAATCGCAGTGAATGATCTTGCGCAGCGATGAGTCGTCGGGCATTGCTTGTACGGCAGAAACGATGCAGAACAACGACATTATCGCAGCAAGCAACGGCA
>CAZSYV010000049.1:0-7382 GCA_964610955.1 uncultured Klebsiella sp.
CTCGAAACGCGCCAGGATATCGCCAATGACGTTCTTCGCCACGGCGTCCGGCTTGATGATGGACAGGGTACGCTCGATGCTCATGCAGATGCTCCGTGAAACCTGGGATGCCCGGCACGAAATACCGGGAAGCCGAAATGAAGGTGGGGAATTATACGCAGCCAGTCAAGCCCCGGTAAGCCACTGCCATCGACGAACCGGCCCGCGGCAAACTTCAGGCCACGAATCCTGGCTCTGGAACGGCACTGCCACGCAGGCGCGTGCAGGCGCGGCGCACGGTGTCCGCGGCCAGCGCGATCTCGTCAGCCGCGGTGAAACGCCCGATGCTGAAACGCAGCGAGGACAGCGCAAGCTCATCACTCAGGCCGATCGCACGCAGCACCCGCGAGGGCTCCATGCTCGCCGAGGCGCACGCCGAGCCCGATGACACGGCGATGTCCTTCATCGCGCTCATCAGCGATTCCCCCTCGATGCCGGCGAAATGCAGGTTCAGCACACCGGGCAGGCGATGCTGCGGATCGCCATTCTGTCCGATGCCATCGAGATCAGCGATCGCATCCCACAGCGCTTCACGCAGTGCGCCGATGCGCGCGGCGTCGCTGTCCATTTCCCCGCGCGCGATTCGCGCCGCCTCTCCCATGCCGGCCAGCTGATGCGTCGCCAGCGTACCCGAGCGCATGCCACGCTCCTGGCCACCACCATGGATCTGTGTCTCCAGACGCAGCTCCGACTGGCGCCTGACATACAGCGCTCCAACCCCCTTCGGGCCATACATCTTGTGAGCAGACAGCGCCAGCAGATCGACCGGCAGCTTCCTCACATCGATCGGCAGCTTGCCGACCGACTGCGCTGCATCGACGTGAAAGACGATGCCCCGTTCACGGCACACGGCGCCGAGCGCCGCGATATCGTTGATGGTCCCAAGCTCGTTGTTCACGTGCATCACGCTGACCAGGAAGGTGTCATCGCGCAGCAGCGCCACGAGCGCCTCGGGACGCACGATGCCACCCGCATCAGGCTTCACCAGACTCAGCTCGAAACCGCACGACTCCAGGTAGCGACAGGTATCGAGCACGGCGCTGTGCTCGATCGCCGAGGTGACGATATGCCCCCGGGTGCGTCTGCCGCGCAATGCCACTCCCTTCAGCGCCAGATTGCTGGCTTCGGTGGCACCCGAGGTCCAGACGATCTCGCGCGGGTCGGCACCGATCAGGTCTGCCACCTCGCCACGCGCCACCTCGACCGCCTCTTCCGCCCGCCAGCCATAGACATGCGTGCGCGACGACGGGTTGCCGAAGATGCCATCGATGGTCAGGCACTGCGCCATGCGTGCCGCCACCCGCGGATCGACCGGAGTGGTGGCCAGATAGTCGAGATAGACGGGAATTCGCATCGATCGATCCAGTTCAGGACAGTGCCGCAACCGGAATGTCTCCGATCGCCTGATTGCGCGATGCCTGCCGCTCGAGCCGGTCCTGCCGCTGTGACACGCGCTGCACATCGGCGCGCGACATCAGATCGGCCAGCGTGATCGCGCTGAGAAAGGAGTGGATGCGCCCGCTCAGTTCATACCACAGGGTCTGGGTGAGACACATCCGGCCTCGGTCGCAACTTTCCCATCCCTGGCAACCGACCGCATCGTAGGTTTCATTGACCGCATCGATGATCTGCGCGACGTCGATCGCCCCACGCGCACGTCCGAGCCGGTAACCACCGCCCGGACCACGCACGCTCTTGACCAGACCCGCGCGTCGCAGTCGTGCAAACAGCTGCTCCAGGTAGGACAGCGAAATTTCCTGACGCCCCGCGACATCCGCCAGACTCACCGGCCCCTCACCCTCGTGCAGCGCCAGATCGAGCATCGCCGTCACCGCATAGCGTCCCTTGGTCGTCAAGCGCATGGCCACCTCGCACGGGCACCGAGATTGGTGAGTATTGTTATTCCTACTATGGCAGTCAAGTATCGGATCGGTCCACTCCTCGTGCCTTCATGCTGATCCTGTCGACCTCGGTGAGCATGCCGCGCAGGATGTTCAGCTCCATCTGATCGAGGCGTACGCGGTTGAACAGCCGCCGCAGGCGCGCCATCAGCTGGCGCGGTGCCGCTGGATCAAGGAAGCTGATGTCGGTCAGCGTGCGCTCGAGGTGTTCATAGAAGCGTTCCATCCCATCGATCGTGGCCGGCGGCTCGTCCCAGACCGGATCCGCCAGCACCGTGGTGCCCTCGAGTGCGCACATGCGCAACTCGTAGCACAGCAGCTGCACCGCAGCGGCCAGGTTGAGCGAACTGTACTCTGCACTGGTCGGCACGTGCACATGCCAGTGGCACAGACGCAGCTCCTCGTTGCTCAGCCCCGAATCCTCACGCCCGAACACCAGCGCCACCTCCTCGCCACGGTGCTCGTGCAGACACAGCGGCCCGAGCTGGCGCGGGCCCAGCTGCGGCAACGGAATGCGCCGCTCACGCGCACTGGTGCCGATCACCAGGCTGCACTCGGCCACCGCCTCTTCGAGCGTACGGGTCACCACGGCCGACTCCAGCACATCGGTTGCCTGCACCGCACGGTAGCTCGCCTCACGATGCGGAAACTCCGCAGGAGCAACGAGATACAGCCGCCTCAGTCCCATGTTCTTCATCGCACGCGCGGCCGCACCGATATTCCCCGAGTGCAGCGTTCCGACCAGCACCACACGCAGCGAAGCAAAGCGCTGCGCCAGCACCCCTTCGTCGACTTCATCCATCATATGAGCGCTGTCCCACTGTCAAAGCCCGCATTTTCCCCCTGTGCACGAACGCCGCGAGCCACCTCGCATACCCCGCCGTGTATACTGGCGCGCCGTTTTCCGCCGCGCCCGCAACCGGAGTCCCGCCTCGATGCACCCCATGGTCAACATTGCCCTCGCGGCGGCACGCAAGGCCGGCGAGATCATCGCGCGCGCGGCCGATCGCATCGATCTGCTCGAGGTGAGCCACAAGGCGGAGAACGATTTCGTCACCGAAATCGACCGCAGCGCCGAACGCGAGATCATCCACCAGCTGCGCAAGGCATACCCCGACCACCAGATCCTCGCCGAGGAGAGCGGCGCCTCGGGAGAAACCACACGTTCCGGCGGCTTTCGCTGGATCATCGACCCCCTCGACGGCACGACCAACTTCCTGCACGGCATCCCGCACTTTGCGGTATCGATCGCCTGCATGCGTGACGGGCGCCTCGAGCACGCGGTGATCCTCGACCCCATCCGGCGCGAGGAGTTCACTGCGACGCGCGGTGCCGGCGCCCAGCTGAACGGCCGACGGATCCGCGTCAGCACACGCACCGGACTCAGGGAGGCCGTGCTTGGCACCGGAATCCCGTTTCGCGAGCCAACGATCGCGCAGCTCCCCGCCTATCTGCGCACACTGGAGCATTTTGCCACCCGCAGCGCGGGAATCCGCCGTGCCGGAGCCGCAGCGCTCGACCTGGCCTACGTCGCCGCCGGGCGCCTCGACGGATTCTGGGAAATCGGCCTGCAACCGTGGGACATGGCTGCCGGCGCGCTGCTGATCCAGGAGGCCGGGGGCCTGGTCAGCGACTTCGACGGCAACAACGACTGGCTGAACAGCGGGCAGATCGTCGCGGCCAATCCCAAATGCCTGAAGGCGATGCTGCAGGTGATCCGCCCGGTGCTCGGCAGCGCGGCGACATCCCCTGCCACCTGAGCCGCCATCCGGCTCAGGGAGTCTCGCGCGCCTCGCCCTGCTCGGGCGACGGTGCCAGCAGATCGGCACGCTCCACCCCCATGCTGAGCGCCAGACTGGTGGCGATGTAGATCGAGGAATAGGTGCCGATCACGATGCCGATCGTCAGTGCAAGCGAAAAGCCACGCAGTGTCTCGCCACCGAAGAACAGCAGCGCAAGCACCGCCAGCCAGGTGACGAGCGATGTCATCAAGGTGCGGCTCAGCGTCTGGTTCAGCGACAGGTTGGCCAGCGTACGCATATCCACACGGCGCATCTTGCGCACGTTCTCGCGGATGCGGTCGAACACCACGACGGTGTCGTTGATCGAGTAGCCGATCAGCGCCAGCACGGCTGCCAGCACCGAAAAGTCGACTTCCCAGCCGAACACGGCAAACGCACCCAGCGTGATCGTGACATCGTGCACCAGCGCCAGCACCGCACCGACCGAGAGCTTCCACTGGAAGCGCATCGAGACGTAGATCATCATCGTCACGAACGAGGCCAGCACCGCGAGCAGCGCCTGACCAAGCGCCTCGTCGCCCATCTGCGGGCCTGCCAGCTCGGTGCGCCGCAGGCTTACTTCCGTCTGTTCCTGTGCCGACAGCGCATCGACGATGCGTTGGACAGTAGCGGGTGATTCCGTGCTTGGCAGGCGGATCAACACCTCATGTTCGGAGCCGAAATGCACCACCGAGGCACGCGGAAAGCCCACATCATCGAGCGTGCTGCGCACCTCGCCCAGCACGGCCGGGGTGGAAAATCCCACCTCGAGCAGGGTTCCACCGGTAAAGTCGAGCCCCAGACTCAGCCCGCGAACTGCAAACGCCACGATCGAGATGACGATAAGCGTTGCAGACAGCACGTATGCCGCCGGGCGCAGACGGACGAAGTCGAACGAAGGGTGCCAGGCTTTCATCGACCGATCCTAGATGAGAAGCCGACGTGGGCGCCGGCGGCCGTAGACCAGATTCACCAGCACCCGAGTACCCATCACCGAAGTGAACATCGAGGTGAGGATGCCGAGCGAGAGCACCACCGCAAAGCCGCGCACCGGCCCGGTACCCACCGCGTAGAGAATCACTGCCGCCAGCAGCGTCGTGATGTTGGAGTCGATGATCGTC
Source organism: uncultured Klebsiella sp. (assembly GCA_964610955.1). Taxonomy (GTDB): domain Bacteria; phylum Pseudomonadota; class Gammaproteobacteria; order Pseudomonadales; family UBA5518; genus UBA5518. The sequence goes on from CAZSYV010000049.1 coordinate 4,843, forward strand.
AGCCAGGCACGGTCGTAGCCGGCGGCGATCGCCGAGGCCGGCGGCATGCCGTTGGCGAGTTCCTCGCGGATGCGTGAGCTGATCAGTACGTTCGCATCCACCGCCATGCCCACGGTGAGCACGATGCCCGCCATGCCCGGCAGGGTCAGCGTTGCCGAGAGCATCGACATCACCGACAGCAGCAGCATCACGTTGAAGGCCACCGCCAGGTTGGCGAAGATGCCAAACACCCGGTAGACGCCCAGCATCAGCACCACCACCACCAGCGAGCCGATCGCGAGCGATCGCACGCCGCGCGCGATGTTGTCGGCACCTAGCGACGGACCGACGGTACGCTCCTCGACGAAGTCGAGCGGTGCGGCAAGCGCACCGGCGCGCAGCAGCAGCGCGAGCTCGGCGGACTCTGCCGGGCTGTCGAGTCCGGTGATGCGGAACTGCGTTCCAAGTGCCGACTGGATCGTCGCCAGGCTGATGATCTTCTTCTCGTCGTAGCGGCGCAGCACCGGCACCTCGTTGCCGGCCTCATCCTTCTGGTAGCCGACCGTGCGTGACTTGCGCTCGATGAACAACACGCCCATGCGCCGCTTGATGTTGTCGCGCGTGGCACGGTTCATCAGCGTGCCGCCCTGGCTGTCGAGAGTGATGTTGACCTGCGGACGCCCGTTCTCGTCGAAGCTCGACGAGGCAGCCGTCACGTGATCACCGCCGATGATCAGATCCCGCTCGAGCCAGGCACTGAGCTCGGGGCCTCCTCCGGCGCGGAACTCGAACTGCTCGCGATCGGTTGGCGGTGCGTCGGGGCGCGCCTCGAGCCGGAATTCGAGGTTCGCCGTCTTGCCGAGGATGCGTTTCGCCTCGGCCGTATCCTGCACACCGGGCAGTTCGACGACGATGCGATTGCGCCCCTGCTTCTGGATCAGGGGTTCCGCGACACCCAGCTCATTGACCCGATTGCGCAGCGTGGTGAGGTTCTGCTCGACCGCGTATTCCTCGAGCTCGCGGATCTGCTGCTGGCCGATCGACAGCTTGAGAAGGAAGCGCCCGTCCCGATCCTCATTTTCCTGTTGCAGCTCGGGTGACTGCTCGCGCACCAGCGCTGCGGCCGCGCTGCGCGCCTCGGCGCTGGCGAAGGAGGCTTCGATCTGGTTTCCGCGCGCCTTGACCAGCCCACGAATGCGCGCTTCCCGCAGCTTCTTGCGCAGATCCGTCTCCTGGGTCGCGATGCGCTTGGCAACGGCCGCATCCGTGTCGACCTGCAGCAGGAAGTGCACGCCGCCGCTGAGATCGAGCCCCAGCTTCAGCGGCGAACCGCCGATCGCGGTCAACCATTCAGGCGTGGTCGGCGCCAGGTTGAGTGCCACCACGAAGTCATCACCCAGCGCGCGACGTGCGAGCGCCTGGGCGCGCAGCTGCTGCTCGAGGCTCGCCAGCCGCACCAGGCCCGAGCGCGGGCCGAGCTCGCTTGCCTTGACTGTGATTCCCCCGGCCTCCAGCGCTGCAGTCGTGCGATCGAGCACTGCCTGGTCGATCTCGAGCGTGCTGCTCGCACCCGTGACCTGGATCGCCGGATCCGGCGGGTACAGGTTCGGCAACGAGTAGATGGCCGAGACGATCAGTACGAGCGCGACCAGCAGGTTCTTCCAGAGCGGATATCGGTTCATGCGCGGACAGCTATCCGTGACGTGGGGCTGCGGGCCCGACCCTGGTCAGGCCCCGAAGGCGGCGGATTATAGCGATGGCTCGCCGCAACGCCAATCGCCGCTTCAACCGACCCACACACGCGCGTTGCGGAACAGCCTCATCCAGGCGCCGTCCTCGCCCCAGTGCGGCGGATGCCACGAATTCTGCACGGTGCGAAACACCCGTTCGGGATGCGGCATCATGATCGTCACCCGGCCATCGGCCGAGGTGACAGCAGCGACGGCGGCACTCGAACCGTTTGGATTTGCCGGAAAACGCTGTGTCGGCTCGCCACGGGTGTCCGCATAGCGAAGCGCCACCCCGCCCGCGCCCGCGAGCGCCGCGCAGGCCCCGGGTGCAAATGCTGCCCTGCCCTCACCGTGCGCGGTCGACACCGGCAGCAGCGAGCCTTCCATGCCCGCCAGCAGGATCGAAGGGTTGCGCTCGACACGAAGCAGCGTCACGCGCGCCTCGAACTGCTCGGAGGCATTGCGCAGGAACCGTGGCCAATGCTCGCTGCCCGGGATGATCTCGCGCAGGTTCGAGATCATCTGACAGCCGTTGCAGACACCGAGCGTGAAGGTATCGGGGCGTACAAAGAAACGCCGGAACTGCTCGCGGGCATGTTCATTGAACAGGATCGTGCGCGCCCAGCCGACGCCGGCTCCAAGCACATCGCCGTAGGAAAATCCGCCGCACGCTGCAATGCCGTTCACCGTGGCCAGATCGAAATCCCCCCTGAGGATGTCGCTCATGTGCACATCGATGGCCGCAAATCCGGCACGGTCGAAGGCGGCGGCCATCTCATACTGGCCGTTGACCCCCTGCTCGCGCAGGATCGCCACGCGCGGGCGTGCTCG
>CAZSYV010000049.1:7482-21596 GCA_964610955.1 uncultured Klebsiella sp.
CCAGGCCGACTGTCGCGAAGCATTCACGCACCACCTCGAGATCGGCTGCACGCAGTTGCACCACGGCGCCAAGCTCTTCGGCAAACAGCGCCGCCAGCACATCGCCCTCAAGGGCAGCGATATCGACATCGAGCGCCGCACGCCCGGCAAAGGCCATTTCGCACAGGGTGACCAGCAAGCCACCGTCGGAGCGATCGTGATAGGCGAGCAACAGGTTCTGCTGCAGACAGTGCTGCACGGCTGCGAAGAAGCCGCCGAGCGTCGCGGCATCGTCGACATCGGGAACGCAATCGCCCACCTGGCCATGGACCTGCGCCAGAGCAGACCCGCCGAGGCGGTTGCGACCGCGGCCGAGATCGATCAGCACCAGCAGGGTATCGGGCACCTCACGACGGATCTGTGGTGTCACGGCAAGACGCACATCGCTCACCGGCGCGAACGCCGAAACGATCAGTGACAGCGGTGCGACGACTTCGCGCTCGCTGCCCGCCTCGCGCCAGCGCGTCTTCATCGACATCGAGTCCTTGCCGACCGGAATCACGATCCCGAGTGCCGGGCACAGTTCCATGCCGACGGCGCGTACCGCCTCGAACAAGGCCTGGTCCTCTCCCGGATGCCCGGCCGCAGCCATCCAGTTCGCCGACAGCTTCACCTCGGAAATGTGTGCGATCGGTGCCGAGGCGATGTTGGTCAGGGCCTCGCCTACCGCCATGCGCGCCGATGCCGCAGCGTCGACGAGTGCAAGCGGCGTGCGCTCGCCGATCGCCATCGCCTCGCCCGCACAGGTATCGAAGGAAGTCGTCGTGATGCCCGCATCGGCGACCGGCACCTGCCACGGGCCGACCATCTGGTCGCGGGCGACGAGTCCGGTCACGCTGCGATCACCGATCGTCACCAGGAATCCCTTGCTCGCGACTGCCGGCAGGCGCAGCACACGCTCGATCGCCTGCGCGATATCGATGCCGGCGAGCGTGAGCGGCAGCCGTGGCACCACCGTGCTGGTGTACTCGCGGTGCATGCGCGGTGGCTTGCCGAACAGCACCGACAGCGGCAGGTCCACCGCACGACGGTCATCGCGCCCATCACGCAGCAGCAGATGTGGCTCCTCACTCGCCTCGCCGACCACGGCGTAGGGACAGCGTTCACGCGCACAGATTGCATCGAAGCGCTCGATATCGCCCGCTTCGACGGCAAGCACGTAACGCTCCTGCGCTTCATTGCACCACAGCTCGAGCGGCGACAGCCCGCTGTCGGCACTCGGAATGCGCTCGAGCGCAAAGCGCCCGCCGCAGCCACCATCCTTCACCAGTTCGGGCAGCGCATTCGACAGGCCGCCGGCCCCGACGTCGTGAATGAAGCGGATCGGATTATCCTCACCGAGCTGCCAGCAGCGATCGATCACCTCCTGGCAGCGGTGCTCCATCTCCGGGTTGTCGCGCTGCACCGAGGCGAAATCGAGCTCCGCATCGCTCGCACCCGAGGCCATCGAGGAGGCCGCGCCACCGCCGAGGCCGATCAGCATTGCCGGCCCGCCAAGCACCACCAGCAGCGTGCCGCCACCCATCTGCCCCTTGGCAACATGCCCTTCGCGGATATTGCCCATGCCACCGGCAATCATGATCGGCTTGTGGTAGCCGCGCACCACGCCACCATGGTCCTGCTCGAAGCTGCGGAAATAGCCACAGATCGCCGGTCGCCCGAACTCGTTGTTGAATGCGGCGCCGCCGATCGGACCCTCGAGCATGATCCGCAGCGCCGAGGCGATGCGTTCAGGGCGTCCATGATCGGCCTCCCAGGGCTGCACGAAGCCGGGAACGCGCAGGTTCGAGACGCTGAAGCCCACCAGCCCAGCCTTGGGTCGTGCGCCGACGCCCACCGCGCCTTCGTCGCGGATCTCGCCACCCGAGCCGGTCGATGCGCCGGGAAACGGCGCGATCGCCGTCGGGTGGTTGTGCGTCTCGACCTTCATCAGGATATGAACCGGCTCATGGCTATAGCCGAACTCGCGCGTGTGAGGATCGGGAAAGAAGCGACCCGCGTCGTGGCCACGGATCACGGCGGCATTGTCGGAATAGGCACTCAGCACGGCGGGGTCGGCCGCATGCCGATGCGTGTTGCGGATCATCGCGAACAGGCTGTGAGACTGTGTTTCGCCGTCGATGCTCCAGGACGCATTGAAGATCTTGTGACGGCAGTGCTCGCTGTTCGCCTGAGCGAACATCATCAGCTCGACATCGGTCGGGTTGCGACCCAGCGCAACGAAGCTCGCACACAGATACTCGATCTCGTCGTCTGCCAGTGCAAAGCCAAGCTCGATGTTCGCCTGCTCAAGCGCAGCGCGTCCACCTCCCAGGATATCGACCACGCGCAGCGGACGTGCGGCTTCCCGTGCAAACAGCCGCTCCGCGTGCGCCAGCTCGGTGAACACCGTCTCGACCATGCGATCGTGCAGTTCGTGGGCAACACGCTCGCGCTCGCGCTCGTGCCGCCCGAGCGGTGTCCCGTGCACGCGATACGCAATGCCGCGCTCGATGCGTCGCACGCTGCCGAGTCCGCAGTTGTGTGCGATGTCGGTCGCCTTGCTCGACCACGGTGACTGCGTTCCGGGGCGAGGCACGACGAGGTGAAGCTCACCCTGCGCAGTGGCGCCCTGAGCCTCACCCGCTTCGTTAGCATCGAGCAGCCCGACCAGGCGCTGGCGCTCGTGCACGGTCAACTCGGCAGTGGTTTCGATGAAATACATGAAGTGCGCATCGAGCGAACTCACGCCGACATCGAGCGTGCGCATCCGCTCGAGCAGCCGATCGAGCCGGAATCGCGAAAGCGCCGGGGCGCCGACGAGCGTCAGCATGCGTGCTCCTGATGATGAGGTGAGAGGAAAGAACCGCCGCATCCGGGTTCGGATTCTACCGTAAGCGTCCAGCGCGGGCCCAACACCGTGCAACGGTCGATTTCAGCACTGAAAACCCCGCGCTCTCAATGAATATCGGGATAGTGCCTGCTGACTTTCGCTGGAAATTTAGGCAATCGATTCCATGAATACCGGTATTTTTTATTGTGATGCACTCTGGGAAGATGGGATTCAGGCCCTAAAATCGCCCTGCCAGTTACAGCAAGAGTGTGACCGATGAGGATCACAGTAACTACTGGAACACTGGAAAGCGGCTTCCGGCCTTTCACGAAGACCTTCAAGGCAGCGTTGATCGGCATCTTGTGTACGGTTCTGGGCGCATGCCCGAATGAGATCCATCACGCACACGACGGAGCGCTTCCACGAGATTCCCTCGATGAGGTTCTGGCACGCGGCAAGCTGCGTGTCGTCAGCCGGGTGAACCCGGCAACCTTCGTCGTCGACAAGCACGGTCCTTCCGGGATCGAGTTCGAACTCGCACGCGAGTTTGCCCACTCGATCGGTGTCAGGCTCGAGATGCTGCCTGCGGCGAACACCGCCGAGGTCTACGCCGCGCTCGACAGCGGCGCCGCCGACATGGCGGCATCGGGGCTGTCACAGCGCGCGGGCGACGGCAACTCCTACTGGTACAGCGCGCCGTATCTCGAGGTGCGCCAGCAGATCGTGCATCGCAGTGGCACGCCGCGTCCTGGCTCGCTTGCCGATCTGATCGGCAAACGCGTGATGGTGCTCGCGCAGAGCAGCTCGGTCGATGCGCTGCACCTTGCACAGCGTGAGCTGCCGACGCTCGGCTGGATGGAGGCGACCCGCATCGAGACCTTCGAGATGCTGCGCAAGGTCGCCGAGGGCAAGGTCGACTACGCCGTCGTCAAGTCGAACGAGTTCCTGATGCACGCGGGGCTGTTCCCGACGCTGGAAGTCGCCTTCGAACTCGATCAGAGCGAGCGTCTTGCCTGGGCCACCGCAGAGCGCGGGCCAAACGCACGCCTGCACGGAGCGATGCAGCGCTTCCTTGCCGATCATGAACACTCCGGTGAGCTCGACCTGCTGCGCGAGCGTTTCTTCGGCTACCTGCCCGAGGTCAATCGGCGCGCACTCACGGCCTTTGCCCGGCGCGTCGAATCGCAGCTGCCACGCATCGAAAAGACGCTGCGGCGCATCGCGGAACAGGAAGGCATCGACTGGCGCATGCTGGCTGCAATCAGCTACCAGGAATCGCACTGGAATCCGCAGGCCGTCTCGCCGACCGGCGTGCGCGGCATGATGATGCTGACACAGGCAACGGCGCGCGAGATGGGCGTGAAGGACCGCGTCGACATGGAGCAGAGTCTGCGTGGTGGTGCGCGCTATTTCCTGCAGCTGCTCGAGGGTGTCGACAAGCGGATCTCCGGTGCGGAACGCGAGCTGTTTGCACTCGCCGCCTACAACATGGGTCCGGCGCACGTCGAGGATGCACGCCGGCTCGCGACGCTGCAGGGTGCGAACCCCGACCTGTGGGTCGATGTCGAAAAGCAGCTGCCACTGCTCACCAAGCGCGCCTGGTACTCACGCACACGCTACGGCTACGCGAGGGGTTATGAAACGCTCGGCTTCGTGAGCCGCATCCGGCAGTATCACCGCTATCTCGAACACCACGAGGATGGTGCCGAGCTGTTCGATCTGGCGGTTGCATCGCTGCACGGCACTCCGGCGTCACCGTCGCGCTCCTGATCCTGCCTCGCGCCTGCTGCGGAAGAACTCCCGCATCAGGCGCGACGCTTGCGCAGCGCACACACCTTCGATCCAGCCGACGCGGTGGTTGAAGAACGGCGCATCCAACAGCCTCATATTGCTCACCACGACCCCGGCACGCGGCTCACGCGCGGCAAACACCAGCCGTGCCACGCGTGCGTGCAGCAGCGCCCCGGCACACATCGCGCAGGGCTCGATCGTCACATAGAGCGTCGAGCCGACGAGTCGGTAGTTGCCGACGGCGAGTGCCGCGGCACGCAGCGCCAGGATCTCTGCATGCGCACTGGGATCACAGCGCGCGATCGGTGCGTTCCAGGCTTCGCCAATTACCTTGTCTTCATACACCAGCACCGCACCGACCGGCACCTCCCCGCTCGCAGCGCCACGGCGCGCCAGCTCGAGTGCACGGCGCATCCAGCCTTCATCCTCTGCCTCCACCCTGCCCCTCCAGCTCGGACCCACGGGCGGCTATCATCGCTCAGGCAAGGCCGCAACGGCAGCCTGCAGCAGCACCACCCCATACCCGGAGACCCGCATGAGCGACAAGTACACCACCCTCGATCCGGAACTCTATGCCTACATGCTCGAGCAGCGCAGCGAGCGCGATCCCGTGCTGGAGCGCATCGCGCGTCACAACGAAGGACTGGGAGCGATGGCCGTCGCACAGATTGCACCAGATCAGGGTGCGCTGCTGACGCTGCTGACGCGCGCGATCGGTGCGCGCCAGGCAATCGAGGTCGGCACCTTCACCGGCTACAGCGCACTGTGCATTGCCCGCGGACTGCCGCCCGACGGTCAGCTGCTGTGCTGCGACATCGACCCGGTGAACACGGCAGCCGCACGCGGTTTCTGGGAGGAAGCGGGGGTTGCCGAGCGCATCGAGCTGCGCGTCGGTCCCGCACTGCAGACCCTGCGGGCACTGCCGGCCGGCGAGCACTTCGACCTCGGATTCATCGACGCCGACAAGACCGGTTACCAGGCCTATTACGAGGAGGTGCTGGCACGCCTGCGCCCGAACGGGCTGATCCTCTTCGACAACGTGCTCTATCAGTGGGCGGGGCAGATCACGCACGCCGACGCAACCGACGAGAACACCGTTGCCCTGCGTGCGCTGAATGCACGCCTTGCCCGGGACCCACGCGTCGAGGTGGTGATGCTTGCCATTGGTGATGGCATGACCATCGCACGCAAGCGCCGAGCTGCCTTATGATGCTCACACTCCGCTGACGTCGATCCGGGCCGGGTGCAACACCACGCGACGCCGACGGTGCGAGGAGGTCATCATGCCAGGTGAAGCACAACGATCTGCCAGCGATGCGCTGGTCCTGTTCGGTGCATCGGGCGATCTTGCCTATCGCAAGATCTTTCCTGCACTGCAGGCACTGGTTGGCGCGGGCAACCTCAAGGTTCCCGTGATCGGTGTCGGATTCTCCGGCTGGACGATCGAAAGGCTGCGTGAACGCGTGGGTGAAAGCCTGCGCGAGCACGGCAGCGGCAACGACGTTGCCGCTGCGCAGCTCGAGGCGCTGCTGTGTTATGTCGATGGCGACTACCGGGACGCTACGACGCACCAGCGTCTGCGCACGGCACTTGGCGACGCGCGCCATCCACTGCACTACCTGGCCGTGCCGCCAAGCCTGTTTCCAACCGTGGTGGCGGGGCTCGACGAGTCCGGCTGCGCCGATGGTGCCCGCGTCGTGGTCGAGAAACCATTCGGACGCGACCTCGCCTCGGCACGCGCGCTGAACGAGGCGCTGCACCGCGCTTTCCCCGAGCCGTCGGTGTTTCGCATCGACCACTATCTCGGCAAGGAAGCGGTACAGAACCTGCTCTACTTTCGCTTCGCAAACGCCTTCCTCGAACCCCTGTGGAACCGCAACTACGTCGACAGCATCCAGATCACCATGGCGGAGGAGCTTGGTGTCGAGGGACGCGGGCGATTCTACGAGGAGGTTGGCGCACTGCGTGACGTGGTACAGAACCACCTGTTACAGGTGCTGGCACACCTGGTGATGGAGCCCCCGGCAGGCAGTGACACCGAAGCACTGCGCGACGAGAAGGCCAAGGTGTTCAAGGCGATCCGCCCGCTCGCGGGCGATGAGCTGGTGCGCGGGCAGTACGAGGGGTACTGCAGCGAGAACGGTGTGGATCCCGCCTCCCAGGTGGAAACCTTCGTCGCGCTGCGCCTGCACCTCGACTCGTGGCGCTGGGCAGGCGTGCCGATCTTCATCCGTGCCGGCAAGCATCTGGCAGCCACCGCCACCGAAGTGCTGGTGCAGCTCAGGCGCCCACCGCAGCAGGTGTTTGGCGAAGAGTCTGCGGGTGGCGCCAACTACTTTCGCTTCAGACTCGGCCCCGACCACGTCGCGATCGCGATCGGCGCCAACACCAAGCACGCCGGAACCACGATGAGCGGCGAACCGGTCGAGCTCTACGTATGCAATGAACACGGTGTGCAGATGAGCGCCTATGAACGCCTGATCGGCGATGCACTGAAGGGCGACCCAACGCTGTTTGCGCGCGAGGATGGTGTCGAGGCAGCGTGGCGCATCGTCGACCCCGTGCTGCGTCAGACGCCATCGATCCACCCGTATCACCAGGGAAGCTGGGGGCCGGCCGAGGCCGATGCAATGATCCAGGCTGCAGGAGGATGGCATCGGCCGGCGCGCACCTGAACGAGGTACATGGCATGTGTAACGACAATCCGGCACCCGGCGCACCGGGCATCACACCAAGCTGGACCAGCAGCGCAAAGGATCTGGTGGGCGCATCGCTCGGCCCCTCACGACTGTGGTTCACGCTCGGCCACGGCATCGTCAACGAGGTCTACTTTCCGCGCATCGACACGCCGCAGATCCGCGACCTCGGTTTCATCGTCGCCGATGACGACGGCTTCTGGTGCGAAATCAAGCGCCTCGGCAACTACCGTGTCGACACCCCCGCCCCCGGCATTCCGGCGGCCACGATCGTGCACACGCACGAGCGCTTCACACTGACGCTGCGCATCACCAACGACCCGCAGCGCGACGCGCTGCTCATCGAGACCACTCTCGAGAGCACGGACCCGACGCTGCGCCCCTACGCGCTGCTTGCACCACACATCGACGGCAGCGGCCACGACAACGTCGCCGAAGTCGCGCGGCACGGCTCGAGGCGCGTGCTGCGTGCCGGTCGAGTGGAGTGCACATCGACCTGGCTGGCGCTTGGGGCAGCCGACTGCACCCAGCGCGATGCCTGGGGGCGCTGCAGCGCGGGCCATGTCGGCAACAGCGACGGCTGGCAGGACTTCGACCGCCACGGCGCAATGCACTGGCAGTACGACCGTGCCGGCCCCGGGAACGTTGCACTCATCGGTGAGCTGCCGCGACGTTGCGTGCTTGCGCTCGCCTTCGGCGACAGCCCCGAGTCGGCCGCCACCCTGGCCATCGGCACCCTCGTGCGGCCTTTCGACGCCGCGTGGGAGCAGCAGGTGAGCGACTGGCGCCACTGGCACGCGGGGCTTGTCTCCCCGCCATGCACCCGCAATGACCCCGAACTGAACAGGCAGCTCGCGATCTCCGCGATGGTGCTGCACGCACACCACGACAGGATTCACCCCGGAGCGATGGTTGCGAGTCTGAGCATTCCCTGGGGAAACACCAGTGACGAGCGCGGTGGCTATCACCTCGTCTGGCCACGCGATCTGGTCGAATGCGCCGGTGCACTGCTCGCGCTCGGGCAGCAGGCCGAGGCACGCGATGTGCTGCGCTACCTGATCGCCACGCAGCATGCCGATGGCCACTGGAACCAGAACCAGTGGCTCGATGGAAAGCCCTACTGGCGCGGCGTGCAGCTCGACGAAGCGGCATTTCCGGTACTGCTTGCGGCACTGCTCGCCGAGCGCGACGCACTTGGCGGCATCGAGGTCGACGACATGGTGCAACGGGCACTGGGCTTCATTGCACGCACCGGACCGGCAACCGACCAGGACCGCTGGGAGGAGGACGCCGGCGTGAACCCCTTCACACTGGCCGTGTGCATCGCTGCACTGGTCGCAGGGGCACGCTTCGTCGGGCCACAGCCACGTGAGTTCGTGCTCGCACTGGCCGATGACTGGAACGCCCGCATCGAGGATTTCACCGCCGTCAGGGACACCGCACTGGCACGCCGGCTCGGTGTTGCGGGTTACTACGTGCGCGTCGCACCACGGGCAATCTTTTCCGATGCGCAGGCAATGAGCCGCTGCATGCCGATCAAGAACCAGGCACAGCAGACCGCCTCCCCGGCGCAGGAGCAGGTGTCGACCGACGCACTGCAGCTGGTGCGCTTCGGCCTGCGCGCTGCCGACGACCCGCTGGTACGCGACACGGTCACCGTGATCGACGCGCTGCTGCGCGCCGAGATGCCGACCGGGTTCGCCTGGCATCGCTACAACGGCGACGGCTACGGTGAGCATCAGGATGGCAGCGCCTTCGATGGCAGTGGCGTCGGACGCCCATGGCCACTGCTCGCCGGCGAGCGCGGCCACTACGAGCTGCTCGCCGGGCGCGACCCACTGCCCTGTCTGCGTGCGATGGCGGCAATGGCCAGCAGCGGCGGCATGCTGCCGGAGCAGGTCTGGAACGACACGGCAATTCCCGAGCGCGGACTGTATCCGGGGCGACCGAGTGGCTCGGCGATGCCACTCGCCTGGGCGCACGCCGAGTTCGTGAAGCTGGCGCTGTCGGTGCACGGCGCGCGTCCCTGGGACTGCCCGGCGGCAGTGTGGGAGCGCTATCGCAGGCAGGAGTTCACGCCACTGCGCCGTGTCTGGCTCGAACAGGCGCCGACCACACGCATCAGCGCCGGAACCGACACCCTGCTCTGTCTGCACGAGGCTGCACTGGTGCACTGGGGTGTTGACGGATGGCGCGACTGCAGCGATGTCCGCACCTACCCGCTGGAAGGCCTCGACCTGCACCTTGCCGTACTGAGAACCACCGGGCTGCGCGCCGGCCAGACGGTCGACCTCACCTGGCGAGATCAGGAATCGGGCGCGTGGGTCGGTATCGATCACCACTTCGAGCTGTGTGCCGGGAGCACCGTCGACACGCACACTTCGTGAAAACGTGCGCCATGTGGACGGCAGCAGGACAGCACTCACACAAGTGGCGGCACACACGCGACAGGAATAATATGGCTCTGCAACAGTGATCCGGCCGGTGTTCTGGCAAGGAGGCTCGCATGGCATTGCTGATCGACGGTGTGCCGAAGCGCATCGGCCTTGCGCTTTCGGGCGGCGGATTTCGGGCCGCTGCGTTCCATCTGGGTGTCATGCGCAAGCTCGCCACACTTGGCGTGCTCGAGCACATCGACCTGTTCACCTGTGTCTCGGGCGGCAGCATCGCCGGCGCCACGGTGGTGAGGAACTGGGCCAATCCCGCCAGACTCGATGTCCTCGACCACTACCTGCGCACACGCTCCGTGGCCGTGTCATCGGTCATCGGCGGCGTGCTCGATCCTTTCGAGAGCCGGCTGGACAGGCTCGCTGACAGCTACGACCGCGATCTTTTCAACGGCGCCACACTGGACAGCCTGGGCGGTGGACCACGCATTTACCTGAACGCCACCAACCTGGCTACCGGCAACATGTTCTTCTTCGTCACCGGTGGCGGCAAACCGGCGGAGATGGGCGAACACGAACTGGGCGTGGTTGCCGCGCCCGGGTTTCCCGTGTGCCGGGCAGTGGCAGCATCCTCGGCCTTTCCTCCGGTGTTTCCGCCACTACGCCTGGGAGCAGACACCTACGCCCATGCCAGCGAGGTGGAGTACGTGACGCTGACGGATGGTGGCATCTACGACAACATGGGCATCAACCCCGTGGTTCGCGCCCGCAATGCGCTCGACTACGTGATCGTCAGCGACGGTGGCAAGCCGTTTGCCGTCGATGACCGGCCGACCGAGTCCGGGGCCATCGTGCTCAAGGCGGCACTGGACATCATGATGGAGCAGATCCGCGGCCTGGAGTTCGACCGTCTGCAGCACCGTCACGCCGCACTCGCGGGCCCGCGGCCGCTGTGGTTTTCGATCGACAGCCGCGAGGGCGAGGCGCAGGCGGGAGACGCGGCATTCGCCTCGTCCATCAAGACCAATCTGGCACGCCTGCGCAGCGAGGAAATGGACGTGCTGACACGCCACGGCGGTGCGCTGGTCGAAGCGCGCATCCGCCGCTACGCACCCGAGCTCATCGGCACGTAGATTCACGCCGATTGCACGGTCGGCCACGATGGCAGGCCGACGCAGGTTCCGGGAGGCAGCAATGAAATTCGACTTCTGGACGCAGTGGGGAGTCGGGCTTTCCGACGAAGACTTCGCTGCAGCATGGGCGGCACTCGGTACCGTCGCTGGCGCCGGACACCGGTCGCAGACGCCCCTGAAGATCCGCGGCGATCCGGTGACAGCCAACCCCGCCACACTGCTCGAACTCGCCCGGAGCGCCCTGCACGGGGCACTGTCCTCATCCCGGGACGATACACCGAGCGTGACGTGGCGCTTTCCGGAACCCGGCGATGCCGTGGATGCCGATGGCCTCATCCCGCTGGCTCATGTCGACGCACGAATCTGGGCCGAGGCCTGGACCGAGGTCGCAGCCACGGTGAGGGTGGCGCCACGCCTGCGCGTGGTGAATGCGCCGCAGGGCGAACCACACCTGCCCTGGCTGCGCCTGCTGGACGAGGCGCGCCCTGGTGTTGCAGCCGTATCCATGGCGTGGTCCACACCAAACGCCAGCCTCGTGTTCGAGTGGCCGCTGCGCCTCGGCACGCTGTCCGCCGAGGGTGAAACCACCATTGCCACGACCCTCGAGCACTGGCCAGGCGGCCGGCTTGCCCGTCGTGTAACCATCGACCGCGACAACGCGAACTGCGATGTGCTGATACACGGCGGCACGATCACCACCCTGCTCGGCGCACTCGAGGCACAGCCGTTTCACTGCAAGGCCAACCTCGTGGTGATTGCCGCTGCCGGCGATGCCGACACCACGGTGGCGCCGGCTCAGCTGCGGGCGATCGCGAAGCGAAGCAGTGCGAGCGGCGTCGTGCTGTGGTCACAGGCCACGGACCCCGCCACGGCGGGAGCTGCCCTCAATGCCTTCATCGAGGAGTTCTCGCACGATGTGCCGCTCGACCAGGCACTGTACGCCGCGGCCCAGCGTGTACCCGTCGGCATGGCAGGCGCCTGGCTGAGCGACGCCATCGCGGCCACGCGTCTGCGCCTGCTTGCCGAGACGCTCGCTGCACGCATGCAGGCACTGCCTGTCGGCACGGCGATCAACGTCGAGGGGCTCGATCCCGACTGGGCGCATGCCGAAAGCTTCACGACCCGCTCGCCCGATGCGGTATCGGCCATGCCGCCCGGCTATGCGGATGTCGACACCGTCCGGCTCGACACCAGCCGGCTGGAGTTCCACGGCGAGCACCTCGGCGCATCCGAACTCGCCGTGCTCGGCTCGGCCCTGGCGGACGCACGAACCACGCCGGACACCGAGGCGCAGCGCGCAGCGCGCTTCCTGCAGCAGCAGTCCTTCGTGCGTCGCAACGGCAGGCTCGGCAACGCAGTGGGTGGTTTCGTGCTCGGCGAGCCGGCCGTGGTGCGCGTGCGCATCGGCCCGCCGCAGGAGCAATGGCAATCAGCGCCGGTGGAGTTCCCGACCGATGCGCTGCCGCCGGGGCACCAGCAGTGGCGGCTCACCGTCTGGCTGAGCGAGCCCCTGCAGCTACCCAGGCCCCTGCGCAAAACCATCGTCCTGCCGATCGATGGTGCGAGCAACGCCTGCGACTTTCATTTCACGCCCACGAGCGCCGGGCGCTTCGAGAGCCGCATCACCGTGCTGCACCGTGGGCGTGTCCTGCAGACCGCTGTACTGCGTGGCGGCATCATCACCGCGGATGCTCGACCCGACCCCGACGCCACACCGGTACTGACCGAGCTCGTGCCCGTGCGTCAGCGCCTCGGCGACCTGGAGGCGCGTCGCCAGTTCGATCTCGCATTCGTCACCAACCACACGACTGCGGGTGCGCCACGCACCACGGCAGTATCGGCAAAGCGGGCCTGGACCACCGAGGTCAGCGAGGCGCTGGAAGTGGTGAAGGACCTGAACACGGCCCTCTCGCGCGTGGCGAAATCGGTAGCGGACTATGCCGATGGGCTCGAAGGCGAGAACGGGCGGGCGCTGCTCGTCGAGTTGGCAAAGATGGGCGCCTGGCTCGCCATCTACCTGATCCATGACGATGCGGGGCGAGCGCCCGAGGTGGCCGGGGACGAGTACATCCAGATCGTCAGCACACGCGCGGATGCGACGGTGCCGTTCGAGTTCATCTACGACCATCGGGTGCCGGGCAACGATGCCGCCGTATGCCCGCACTGGCGCGAGGCACTCGAGGCCGGCAAGTGTCAGCCCGACTGTGGCGGCGGCGATGCCGCACGCGTCTGCCCACTGGGATTCTGGGGGTTGCGCAAGGTGATCGAACGGCAACTGGTGCGCCCCGGTCAGTCGGTTGCGCCACGGCAGGTCATCCTGCAGTCGGAACCCGGTCGCAGCCGGGCCAGCCTGGCGCTTGGTGGCACCGCGCTGTTTGCCAGCAGCAAGCGCGTGCCGCCTGCCGCATGCACAGAGGTCACCTCCGCGCTCGAGCACAGGCTGGGCAGCACACCGTTGATGGCGAGTGACTGGAACGAGTGGGCCAGGCTCGTCGGCGAGGCCAGGCCGCACTTCCTGCTGGCGCTGCCGCACACGGACGGTACGGGGGCCGGTGTCACGCTGGAGGTGGGCGGCACGACGATGGATGCGATCCACATCGAACCCGCGCACGTGTGCCCGGACGATGCCGCAGCGCGCCCCCTGGTTGCCCTGCTCGGCTGCGATACCGCCGGCACCGCAGACGACTACGGCAGGCACATGACGGTATTTCGCGACCGGGGAGCGGCGATCGTGATCGGCACCATCGCCACCGTGTTCGGTGAACATGCGGCGCGCGTGGGTGTGCTGCTGGCTGAAGAGCTGCTGCCGAACGGAGCCCCGCCGCAACGCCTGGGCGAGGCCCTGCGTGCGCTCAAGCGCCGGGCGCTGCTCGACGGCCTGCTGATGCCACTGTGCGTCGTGGCCTATGGCGATGCCGACTGGCAGCTGGTGCATTCAACGGGGGAAGACGATGGACAGCCCATTCTTCACGATCGAGCTGCTGCCGGCACGCCACGGTGATGCACTGTGGATCGAGTTCGGCGATCGACGTCGCACGCGGCGGATCCTGATCGACGGCGGGCCGCTGCACGCCTGGCCGGAGTTCTCGGCGCGCATCGAGCGGCTTCCGGCAGGCGATCAGCGTGTCGAACTGCTGGTGATCACGCACGTCGATACCGACCACATCGAGGGCATCATCCGCCTGCTGGCGCTGCCACGCGCCAAATGGCCGCTGGAGCCGAAGGACATCTGGTTCAACGGCTACCGGCAGATCGA
>CAZSYV010000050.1:0-10048 GCA_964610955.1 uncultured Klebsiella sp.
CGAGCTGCGAGATCGGGTTCGCGCCGGCCTCGGCGATGTGGTAGCCGCTGATCGAGACCGAGTAGTAGTTTTTCACCGCGTTGGCGATGAAGAACTCCTGTACATCGCCCATCATCTTCAGCGCGAAGCCGGTGCTGAAGATGCAGGTGTTCTGCGCCTGGTCCTCCTTGAGGATGTCGGCCTGCACCGTGCCCCGCACGCTGGCGAGCGTGTGTCGGCGGATCCGCGCGTAGGTATCGGCATCGACCACTTCGCTGCCCGGGATTCCGAGCAGCCCCAGGCCGAGCCCGTCATTGCCCTCGGGCAGGGCGCCGGCGTAGCGCGGGCGCTCACGTCCGGCGAAGTACGCATCGATGCGCAGCTGCACCGCCGCCCACTCACCGCTCTCCCGCAGGTGCTTCTCGATCTGCTGGTCGATGGCCGCATTCATGAAGAAGGCGAGGATCATCGGCGCTGGCCCGTTGATCGTCATCGACACCGAGGTGCGCGGATCGCAGAGGTCGAAGCCCGAGTAGAGTTTCTTCATATCGTCGACCGTCGCGATCGACACGCCCGAATTGCCGATCTTGCCGTAGACGTCGGGGCGCGGCTGCGGGTCAGCGCCGTAGAGCGTGACCGAGTCGAAGGCGGTCGAGAGGCGATTTGCCGGCTGTCCGCGGGCGACGAAGTGAAAGCGGCGATTGGTACGCTCGGGCGTGCCTTCACCGGCAAACATCCGCGTCGGGTCCTCGCCTGCGCGCCGATAGGGGAAAACGCCCGCCGTATACGGGTAGTGGCCAGGGAGGTTCTCCTTCAGCAGGAAGCGCAGCAGCTCGTCCCAGCTGCGATACGCGGGTGCGCCGATCTTCGGGATCTGCAGCCGGCTCAGGGACTCGCGGAAATTGTCGCCACGGACCGCGTTGCCGCGCACGCTGTAGCAATACTCGGGCGTGCGGATGCCTGCAAGGCGTGCCGGCCACTCGCGCAGCAGCTGCAGCGACTCGGCGCCGAGTTCATCGAGCGTTGCCTGGTAGCGCGCACGCAGCGCACGCAGGCTGTCGTCGGCAGCCGTGCTATCAAGTGCCTCGGATGCGTAGCCGGAAAGCGGCGCCGGGAGCAGCGGATCCGCAAGTTCCGCAAGCGCGTCGTGAAGGCGCTGTACACGTCCTGCAAGCAGCGCCTGTGCCTCGGCTGTGGCATTCGCACTCCGGCCCTGCTCGGCGATCTCGGCCAGGTAGCGCGTGCGCGCCCCGGGAATCAGCGCCACCGCCTTGGGTTCGCGTACCGAGATATCGATCACCGGAGTCCAGTACCCGGCATCGAGTTCGAGCTTTTGCGCGAGATGGACGCACAGCTCGTGGAACAGCCAGTTCACGCCCGGGTCGTTGAACTGGCTGGCGATCGTTGCAAACACCGGGACCTCGTCGTCGACCACGGCGAAGGCCCCACGGTTGCGCCGCCACTGCTTGCGCACATCGCGCAGCGCGTCCTCGGCACCGCGGCGATCGAACTTGTTCAGCACGATCAGGTCGGCAAGATCCAGCATATCGATCTTCTCGAGCTGGCTTGCTGCGCCGTACTCGCTGGTCATCACGTAGATCGACAGATCGACCAGGTCGACGATCTCCGAGTCGCTCTGCCCGATGCCGGCCGTCTCGATGAGCAGCAGGTCGAAGCCGAGCGAGCCAAGGAACAGGCTCACATCGCCGAGCACGCCACTGGTGGCGAGGTGGCGTCGGCGCGTGGCCATCGATCGCATGAAGATACGCGGTGAATCCAGACTGTTCATGCGGATACGGTCACCCAGCAGCGCCCCGCCAGTGCGCCGGCGCGTAGGGTCGACCGCGAGCACCGCGATGCGCATCTGCGGAAAATGGTGCAGAAAGCGCCCGAGCAGCTCGTCGGTGACGCTGCTCTTGCCGGCACCGCCGGTCCCGGTGATGCCGATCACCGGCACCTTCGCACCACGCTCGCGCCACACCTCGCGCAGGCACGAGAGTTCGCTCGCATCAATGGTACCGTCCTCGATTGCCGACACCATGCGCGCCACGGCAATCTCGTCGTCGATCGCGATCGCCGCCGGCAGTGCCAGTGGCGGCAGCGTGGCGGCAGTGCGTTGCACCAGATCCTCGATCATGCCGACGAGGCCCATCTCCATGCCATCGCGCGGGTGGTAGATGCGCTCGACGCCGAGGGATTGCAGTTCGGCGATCTCCTGCGGCGTGATCGTACCGCCGCCCCCGCCGAAGACCCGAATGTGTGCAGCTCCGTTCTCGCGCAGCATCTCGACCATGTAGCGGAAGAACTCCATGTGCCCGCCCTGGTACGAGCTGACCGCGATGCCGTCGGCATCCTCCTGCAGCGCGGCACGCACGATCTCGCGCACGCCCCGGTTGTGCCCGAGGTGAATCACCTCCACACCCTCGGCCTGGATCAGGCGGCGCATCAGATTGATTGCCGCATCATGGCCGTCGAACAGCGAGGCGGCGGTCACGAAGCGCAGTGGTGCCGTGACATCACCCTGCATGGCCGACGATACGGGGTTGGCTGTGGCACCCATGGTTGTCTCTCTTTTCGGGAGCACACATGGTGGCGTACACCAAGAAAAAAATCGATGCTCAGGCTTTCCCTGTCAGGCGGCTGGAATACGCTTGAACGCCATGTGTTTCTCCCCGTCCGTCAGCGCGTGCTGACGGCTGTTTCTCGGTGAGAGACGTGATGCTGTTCAACCGGGTTCCCACTTTCGCAGAAACAGCGGATTGCGATCCTGGCTAACCGCCGATATGCGACATCTCGATCTTCTGCAGGCCAACCGTGTTCTCGGAGCGCAGTTCCGAATAACGGTCGGTCCGCACTCCCCACACCGTCGAAATCATCTCGAGGACCTCCGCATCGGAGGCGCCGCTGCGCAGCAGCGTCTTCAGGTCATGTCCCTTCACGGCAAAGAGGCAGGTATACAGCTTGCCTTCGGCAGACAGGCGGATGCGGGTGCAGTCGCGGCAGAACGCGTGAGTGACCGATGAGATGAAGCCGATCTCACCACTGCCGTCCCGGTAGCGCCAGCGATCGGCCACCTCGCCACGGTAGTTCGGATCGAGTGGCTCGATGGGCATCTCGGCGTCGATCATGCGCACGATCTCTGCCGATGGGATCACATCATCCATGCGCCAGCCGTTCGAATGCCCGACGTCCATGAACTCGATGAAGCGCAGGATATAGCCCTTCTCGCGGAAGAAGCGCGCCATCGGCAGGATGCTCGACTCGTTCAGCCCACGCTTGACCACCATGTTGACCTTGATCGGTCCAAGACCCACGCTCGCGGCGACATCCATGCCCTCGATGACCTTTGCCACCGGGAAGTTCACGTCGTTCATCGCCTTGAAGACTTCGTCATCGAGCGAGTCCAGGCTGACCGTCACCCGTCGCAGCCCCGCCTCCTTCAGCACGAGGGCCTTTTTCGCCAGCAGCGAGCCGTTGGTTGTCAACGTGAGATCGAGGCCGGGTATCCCGGCAAGCTGTTGGACGAGAAGGTGCAGATCCTTGCGCACCAGCGGTTCGCCGCCGGTCAGGCGGATCTTCTGCACACCAAGCGAGGCGAAGATGCGTGCAACCCGCGTGATCTCCTCGAAGCTCAGCACCTCGGCGTGTGCCAGGAAGGGGTGCCCAGCGCCAAAAATCTCCTTTGGCATGCAGTACACGCAGCGGAAGTTGCAGCGGTCGGTGACGGAAATGCGCAGGTCGCGCAGCGGTCGGTTCAGGGTATCGGTAATGGTCATGGTCTTGAGTCACAACAGCGTTGATCCAATGGATAGGTGCATCATTGCGAAGGCACTCCCGCCCTCAACCGGCCGCTCTGGCGACCCTCACCGTCCATGTCTCGGGTCCACTCTCCAGGTATTCCCAGCTGAAGGGCACGGTGCTTTCGGCCTCGATCTGGTAGTAGAGCGGCTTGGGGTCGTGGTCGTTGATGAAGACGAAGGCCTCACCAGGCTGCAGGGCGGCAAAGGCATTGAAGAAGATCTCGTGACGCTCGGCCGGCCCGTAGGGTCGCGCATCGTGCTCTGCAACGACGGTGCTGCTCTCATCGAGTGGCTTGCGCACCTTCTTGAGGATGTGCGCGACGTAGTTGCCTGGCTCGTCCTGGCGTACCGTCCAGACATGCTGATCGGCAAACTTCTGTCGGAACACACCTCGGATCTCGGTGGGCTCCCCGGTTGCGATGATCTCCATCGTGCCGCCCTCTTCCATCATGCCGTAGCGATGGAATATCACGTGTTTCAGGTCATCCGGCGCGATCTTGCGCAGGTCCATCAGCGTGGAAACATCGCTGAACTCACGCCCCTTCGAGGCCTCCAGCCGGGTGACCCTGACATGCCAGTCGGCGCCGCCCCGCGTGATGTACTCCCAGCCGACCACATCGCCGTGAATCGAGCGGAACTCGTAGTAGAGCGGCAGCGGATCATGATCGTTGATGAAGCTGAAACTTTCGCCGACAGGCAGTTCGGCAAACATCTTGAGCAGCATCCGGTGCCGCTCGATCGGAACGAAGACGCGCACATCGAGGGCGTCGCTCGCAGACTGGCTCATCGTGGACCTCTCTCGCCGCTGACAGCACCGGCCATGGTACTCCACCGCGCCCCATCATGCAGGCGACGCGGGCACGAGGAGCTTGCGGCTGAGTTCGGCGGTGGGTCGCTCCTCCATGCGCTTGAACCATGGGCCGATGCGGGGCAGGCCGTGATCGAATGGCTGCTGCACCGACTGCCCGAAATCGAGCCAGACGTAGAGCCAGATATCGGCTGCGCTGAAACGATCACCACACAGCCACGGCCCCGCGCCAAGCATCGTATCGAGCCAGGCGAGGCGATCCTGCGCAACGCGCTTCAGGCCATCGGCCGCCTCGGGCACCACAGGAATGCGCGGCATGAAGCGCTGCAGACCTTCTGCGTAATGGTAGGCATTGTGGATGAACTCGGTGATGTTGAGCTCCACCCGGCGCCACCACTGCCGCGTCTGCGCACGCTCGAGCGCGTTGGTGCCAATGAGTGCGGGCCTCGGGTGGCACTCTTCCAGGTACTCGGCAATCGTCACGGCCTCGGCCAGCGTCGTGCCATCGTCGAGGCGCAGCGCCGGGGTCTGACCGGCAGGGTTCAACGCGAGGAATCCGGGCTCGCGATTTTCTCCCGAAAAGACATCGACCGTGACCGCCGGCAGCCGCAGGCCCTTTTCAAGCACGAACATGCGCAGGCAGCGCGGCGCCGGACTTATCGCATCGAAGATCAGCATGGTGTTTCCTCGCAGCAAGCTGGAAGGGGTAGACTGAACGCGAGCCCACTGCCGTGAACCAACCCGTGAACGGATTTCCGGCAGCGGTCCCGCACACAACGGCAGATCATTATTCAAAACCCGTTTGGAGGCCATCATGACGGAACAGATTCGGGCCGATGAGCGCACCGAAGCCACCGAGGCGCAGATCGCGGTGCACTGGCAGGAAGAGCAGTACTTCCAGCCACCGAAGTCCTTCATCGAACAGGCGAACATGCGCGATCCGGATGTGCGCAAGCGTTTCGGCGAAGACAACTTCCCCGAGTGTTTCCGCGAATACGCCGATCTGCTGAGCTGGTCGAAACCCTATGACACGGTGCTCGACACGAGCAACCCACCATTCTGGAAGTGGTTCACGGGAGGCGAACTGAACGCCAGCCACAACTGCGTGGATCGCCACCTTGGCCAGTACCGCAACAAGGCCGCGTTCATCTTCGTGCCGGAGCCCGAGGACGAGGAGCCGGTGGCGATGACCTATCAGGAGCTGTACGTTCGGGTCAACGAGATGGCGGCACTGCTGCGTGACTTCGCTGGCCTGAAGAAGGGCGACCGCGTCACGCTGCACCTGCCGATGACGCTCGACCTGCCGATCACGATGCTCGCCTGCGCCCGGCTCGGTGTCGTTCATTCGCAGGTCTTCGGTGGTTTCTCGGGGCAGTCGTGCGGCTCACGCATCGAGGACTCGGGCAGCCGTGTGCTGATCTCGACCGACGCCTACTGGCGCTCGGGCAAGCTGATCGATCACAAGGCCACCGCCGACATCGCGGTGAAGACCGCCGGGGAGCTTGGCCAGCACGTCGACAAGGTGCTCATCTGGCAGCGCACACCGGGCAGCTTCCGCTCGCCAACACCGATGGTCGAGGGGCGTGACTTCTTCGTCAACGAGCTGCTGAAGGACTACCGCGGGAAGCACGTCGAACCGGTCGCCATGGACTCCGAGTCACCGCTGTTCCTGATGTACTCCAGCGGCACCACCGGAAAGCCAAAGGGCTGTCAGCACCGCACGGGCGGTTATCTCGCCTACGTCGCCGGCACCTCGAAGTACATCCAGGACATCCACCCCAGCGACACCTACTGGTGCATGGCCGACATCGGCTGGATCACCGGTCACTCGTACATCGTCTATGGACCCCTGCTGCTGGCGGCAACCAGCGTGGTCTACGAGGGAACGCCGACCTACCCCGACGTGCGCCGTCCGTGGCGCATCGCCGAGCGTCTTGGCGTGAACATCTTCCACACCTCGCCAACTGCCATTCGCGCGCTGCGTCGCGAAGGGCCGCAGGAACCCCACCAGTGCGGACAGCGCTTCAAGCACATGACGACGGTCGGCGAGCCGATCGAACCCAGCGCCTGGCGCTGGTACTACGAGGAGGTCGGCAAGGGGCAGGCGGTGATCGTCGACACCTGGTGGCAGACCGAGAACGGCGGCTTCCTGTGCAGCACGATTCCGGCACTCGACGCCATGAAGCCGGGCAGCGCGGGCCCTGCCGTCCCGGGAATCTACCCGGTGATCTACGACGACGACGGCAACGAGCTGCCCGCGGGTTCGGGCCAGGCGGGAAACCTGTGCATCCGCAACCCCTGGCCGGGCATCATGCAGACCATCTGGGGCAACGACCAGCGCTTCGTCGACACATATTACAAACGCTACTGCAAGAACCCCGAGAGCACGGACTGGCGCGACTGGCCCTACCTCTCGGGCGACGGGGCCATGCTCGCGGCCGATGGCTACTACCGCGTGCTCGGGCGTCTGGATGATGTCATCAACGTCTCCGGGCACCGCCTCGGCACCAAGGAGATCGAGTCTGCCTGCATGACCGTTCCGGAGGTCGCCGAAGCGGCAGTCGTGCCGGTTCCCGACGAGATCAAGGGCCGCGTCCCCGAGGTCTACGTGTCGCTGAACGTGCACGATGCCAACACCGATGCCGTTGCACTCAAGGTGATCAGGGCCTGTGAGGACATCATCGGCAAGATCGCCAGGCCGCAGCATGTCTACGTGGTGCCCGATATGCCGAAGACGCGCTCGGGCAAGATCATGCGCCGGGTGCTGGCGGCGATCTCGAGCGGCCAGGACACGGGTGATGTCACCACGCTGGCCAACGGTCATGTGGTCGATGACATCCGCAGCACCGTACAGAAGGCCCAGGCGGCGCACCACGGCTGAACACGACTGGACGCTGGACGGCCATGGCAACGGCAGACGATTGCGAGGAGCGCATGCGGCGGGCGGCCGAGGCGGTGAGGGCCGCCTGCCTGCAGGCAGCGATCGAGGGCTACGAACGTGCCGGACTGGGCGGCCTGTGCGAGGAAGGACGCTGGGAAATGGTGGTCGATGCGATCCGCTCGCTCGAGCTCGATGCAGTCATCGCCACATCATCTGACGAAGCGACGCCGCGCTGAGCCGCGCAGCGTCGCGTCATGTCGACATGATTGCCGCTCGCCAGCCGGTACGGTGCCCGAACCGGCGTTGTACGCCGCTCAGCAGCGCATCGCGGCAGTTGCCGCATCGCGCAGCCCCTGCATCGTCGACTCGTCGAGGCCGACGTTGTTGTGTTCGAGCACACGCTCGGCGCGATAGCTCGATCGCACCAGCGGACCCGAGACGACTTCCAGAAAACCCATCGCAAGGGCGATCTCGCGGTAACGGCGGAACTCATCGGGCGTGACATAACGCTCGACCGGCAGATGATTGCGCGTCGGACGCATGTACTGTCCCATCGTGACCACATCGACATCTGCGGCGCGAATGTCGGCGAGCGTTTCCTCTATCTCGGCATCGGTCTCGCCAAGGCCGAGCATCAGGCTGGTCTTCGACACCGTCTGCGGCGCGTGGCTCTTGGCGAAGCGCAGCACGCTGAGTGTCTGCTCGTAGCCGGCACGCGGATCACGCACCGGGTGCGTCAGGCGGCGCACGGTTTCCAGGTTCTGTGCATAGGTGGCCAGTCCTGCATCGAGCACCCTTGCGATCAGCTCATGCCTGCCCTGGAAATCCGGCGTCAGCGCCTCGACGGCGGTCCCGGGCATGAGCCGGTGGATGGCCTCGATGCAGGCGGCGTAATGCCCGGCACCAAGGTCGGACAGATCGTCACGGTCGACCGAGGTGAGCACCACGTACCTGAGATTCATCAGCCGCACCGCATCCGCCACATTGTGTGGCTCCAGCGGGTCGAGCCAACCCTGTGGATTGCCGGTGTTGACCGAACAGAACCTGCACGCCCGTGTGCACACCGAGCCCATCAGCATCAGCGTCGCCGTGCCGCGCCCCCAGCACTCGGCGATGTTCGGGCACTTCGACTCCGCACACACGGTATGCAGCCTGTGTGACTGCACGATGTCCATGATCGCCTGGTAGCGTGCACCGGTCGGCACGCGCACACGCAGCCAGTCAGGCTTGCGCTCGGCATCCGGAATCGCACTCAGCGCGCTCGGCCTGATGCCATCGAGCACCGCATGCGCACCCTCGGGCGTGATGAACTTGCTGCCGGACACCGGACGCTGATTGTTGCCAGATGAATCGCTCATGATGACTCGCTCCTGTCGCCGTGCCCGCGGACGCCCGTCCGCCGCACCTGCGCCATTCTAGCGTGCATCACCACGTCACGGGCGCCCTGGCTTGTTGCCTTCGTGCGGACGGAAGTTCTATCCTGCCAGCACCTCGCCAACACTCGCACCACTGTCGACCAGCAAGGAGGTGATTGCCGTTGCGCACGCAGGCGGTAGTCGCAACGATCGCGCTCGCCGTGCTTTTCGGCGCGATCTTCGGCGGCAAGCACTACATCGATCAGCAGGCGGCACAGGCTGCCGCAGCACAGGGCGCACCGCGCGTCGCCGTCTCGACGGTGAGCGCCAGCGAAATCCCCTGGAGCAGCGAGATCAGCGTCGTCGGCAGCCTCGAGGCGGTCTCGGGCACGCAGATCACGGCGCAGATCGCCGGCAACGTCACCAGGGTGGCATTTGCTTCCGGTGCAACGGTCCAGGCGGGTGATCTGCTGGTCCAGCTCGATGATTCCAGCCAGCTTGCGGACCTGCAGGCAGACGAAGCAAGACTGAAATATGCGCAGCTGACACTCACGCGGGCACGTGAGCTCTTCGCCAGGCGGGCGGTCAGCGAGTCGGACCTGCAGCTCGCGCAGGCAGATCACGACACGGCACGTGCGGCGCTGGAGCGCGACCGCGCCGCACTGAAGAAGCTGGCCATCACGGCACCCTTTGCTGGTCGCCTCGGCATCCGCGAGGTGAGCCTCGGACAGTACGTGTCCCCGGGCACGCCGATCGTCAACCTGCAGAGTCACGACCCGCTGCTGCTCAACTTCTCGCTGCCGCAGAGCCATCTCGGTGAGCTTGCGCCGGGGCAGGAAGTCCACTTCACGGTCAACGCCTATCCGGGCAGGAGCTTCACGGGGCGGGTCGGCGCACTTGCGGCAAGCGTCGATGCCACGACCCGCAACATCAGCCTCCAGGCAAGCGTGAGCAACGCCGACAATGCCCTGCTCCCCGGCATGTACGGCAACGTCCGGCTGTCGGTCGGTGCCCCACGCACCGGCGTCGCCATTCCGGCGACTGCGCTGACATTCAGCACCTTCGGTGATCATGTCTACGTGATCGACAGTGCGGCGGAGGGCGGTCCGCTCGCCAGGCAGCGTGTCGTGCAGGTGCAGGACGAGCGCAACGGGCTGGCGCTGGTGTCCAGCGGGCTGGCAGCAGGTGAGGTCGTCGTGAACGTCGGCCAGCACAAGCTCTATGA
>CAZSYV010000050.1:10148-20990 GCA_964610955.1 uncultured Klebsiella sp.
CGGTGCTCGCGAGCGCACTGAGCCTTGTGATCCTGCTCATCGGCTTTCGCGGCTGGACGGAGATGACGGTGCGCCAGTACCCGACCGTCACCAGCTCGGTCATCACCGTCACGACCAACTACCCCGGAGCCAGTCCGGCGACGGTCAAGGCGTTCATCACCACACCGCTGCAGCAGGCGATCGCCGGCGCATCCGGCATCGACTACATGACGAGCACGAGCGCGCAGGGGCGCTCGACGATCATCGTCAACATGCTGCTCAACCATGATCCGGACGCCGCGGTTGCGCAGATCCTCTCGAAGGTGAACCAAGTGCAGAACCTGTTGCCCGCGGAGAGCCAACGCCCGACGATCAACCTCAGCGTGGGTGAATCGAATGCGCTGATCTGGGTGGCATTCACCAGCGATTCGCTGCTCCAGCAGCAGGTCAACGATTACGTCATGCGCATCGCGCAACCGAAGATCCAGGGTGTTCCCGGCGTGGGGGATGCGCAGATCGTACCGTCGGGAAACGATCCCGGAGGTGACGCCTACGCGCTGCGCGCATGGCTGAAACCAGCAGCAATGGCAGCGCACGATCTGACGGCGTCCGATGTCGCCACGGCACTTGCCAACAACAACTTCGTCGCTGCCGTCGGCAGCACGCGCGACCGCAACCGCCAGGTCACGATCACCGCAACCACCTCGCTCAACGAACTCGACGAATTCCGCAAGCTGATCGTCAGGGGCAACGGTGACACGGTGATCCGCCTGCGCGATGTCGCCGACGTCGAACTTGGCCTGGCCAACTACAATCAAACGGCATTCGAGGGCGGCAAGACCTCGGTGTTCATCGGCATCAAGCCTACACCCGAGGGCAACGCGCTCGAAGTGGCTGCGGGTGTACATCGCGCGATGGACGAACTCGCCACCTCGCTGCCCCCTGGCATTCGCGCCACCTTCGCCCGCGACCAGAGCACCTTTATCACGGCCTCGCTGCGCGAGGTGCTGCACACGATCGTGATCACACTGCTGGTGGTGGTTGCCGTCATCTTCCTGTTTCTCGGCTCGCTGCGTTCGCTGTTGCTGCCGGTGGTGGCGATTCCACTTGCGGTGGTCGGCGCAGGCGTGCTGATGCTGGCATTCGGCTTCACCATCAATCTGCTGACGCTGCTCGCGATCGTGCTTGCCATCGGGCTCGTCGTCGATGATGCGATCATCGTTCTGGAGAACATCCAGCGCCTGATCGACGAGGGCGCGACCCCCCATGATGCGGCGATCGCCGGCGCGCGCGAGCTCGCCGCCCCCATTCTGGTGATGTCGACGACGCTCGTTGCCGTATTCATCCCGATCGGGTTCATGAGCGGGCTGACCGGAAGTCTCTTTGCCGAATTCGCATTCACGCTCGTCGCGACGGTTGCCGTATCGGCGATCGTCGCGTTGACGCTGACACCGATGCTGAGCTCGAAGGTACTGCGCCATACCCCACCGCGCGGCATCACGCACACACTCGATCGGGGGTTTGCGTGGCTGCGCGAGCGCTACGCACACTCGCTCACGGCTGCCATGCGCGCGCGTGCACTCGTACTGCTCGTTGGTGCATGTCTGCTCGCCGTGATCCCGATCCTTTTCCTCGGCAGTGCGCGCGAGCTTGCTCCGCTCGAGGATGAAGGCGGAGTGCTGGTGCAGGGAACTGGACCTGCGACGGCGACACGCAGCTACCTCGACCGATACAACCACGAGATCTACGAAGCGCTGGCGAGTTTCCCTGAAACCCGGCTGGTCTGGCAGATCAGCGGTGTCGCACCGTCGAACGGCGCCGGACAGACCGCAGTCTTCGGCGGAGCGAACCTCAGGGACTGGAGCGAGCGCTCGCGTTCACAGATGACGCTCATGGCGCTGATGCAAGCCAGGCTCAGCGCGATCACCGGGCTGGATGTGGTCGCCTTTGCAAACAATACGCTCCCCGGTTCATCGGGCGGACTGCCGATCCAGTTCGTGCTGACATCGGCCGCTGAGTATGCCGAGATCGATGCGGCAGCGCAGGACTTCGTGGCAAGGGCGATGCAGAGCGGGCTGTTCGGCTTCCTGACACGCGATCTGCGCTACGATCGGCCGAACATCTCGTTGCGCATCGACCGGGAGATCGCGGCGGGTCTGGGCATGAACATGAGCGGTATCGGCCGTGATCTCGGCACGCTGCTGAGCGAAAACAACGTCAGCCGCTTCGATATGGCGGGACGCAGCTATGAGGTCATCCCTCAGGTTCCGGATGCGCTGCGTACCGACGCCAATGCGCTGGGCGATTACTACACTCGAACCGGTGACGGGCGGTTGGTGCCGCTGACCACCGTGGTGAAGGTCGAACGCAGCGTGCAGCCCGAGTACCTGCCCCAGTTCCAGCAGCTCAACTCGGTGACGATCCAGGGCATGGTGGCACCCGGTGTGACGCTTGGTCAGGCGCTCGAGTACCTTGAAAAGCTCGCTGCCAACACCCTGCCAGCGGGCTACGGCGTCGACTACGCGGGCCAGTCACGCCAGCTGGTGCAGCAGGGACACGCAATCCTCATCACCTTCGTCCTCTCGATCCTGCTCGTGTTCCTGCTGCTTGCCGCGCAGTTCGAGAGTTTTCGCGACCCACTGACCGTGCTCGCCGCCGTACCCACCTCCGTTTTCGGCGCCCTCGTTTTCCTCTACCTCGGTGCAGCAACGCTCAACATCTACACCGAAGTCGGGCTGATCACGCTGATCGGCCTGATCACCAAGCAGAGCATCCTGGTCGTACAGTTCGCCAACGTCATTCAGGAAAAGGAGGGCCTCGACCCGATCGCGGCAATCGAGAAGGCATCGCACATCCGCCTGCGCCCGATCCTGATGACCACACTGGCGATGATCTTCGGTGTCGTGCCTCTGCTGGTCGCCAATGGGCCGGGCGCGGTGAGCCGCTTTCAGATGGGGCTGGTCATTGCCAGCGGGCTTGCGGTCGGCGCGCTGATTTCGCTCTACCTGGTGCCGGTCATCTACACCTTCATCGCGAAGCGGCGCACGCCTTCCGAGGCCGCGACCCGGGGTTCAGGGGAAACCTGAGCGCACCCGCCGAGGTGTCGATGGCATCAGCCGCGATGCGCGGGGTAATGGCTTTCGACGTAACGCTCGACCAGTTCGATGAACTCCTCGGCGATATGCTCACCGCGCAGCGTCACGGTCCTTTCGCCGTCGATGAACACCGGCGCTGCCGGCGCTTCCCCCGTGCCGGGCAGCGAGATGCCGATGTTCGCATGGCGTGACTCGCCGGGTCCGTTCACGACGCAGCCCATCACCGCGAGCGTCATGTGCTCGACACCCTCGTGCCTGAGGCGCCACTGTGGCATGCGCTCCCGGATGTGGTCCTGAACGGTCTTGGCGAGCTCCTGGAAGACGCTCGAGGTGGTGCGCCCGCAGCCGGGGCAGGCGGTCACCATCGGCGCAAAGGCGCGCAGTCCCATCGTCTGCAGCAGCTCCTGTGCGACGATCACCTCCTGAGTGCGCGACTGCCCCGGTTCGGGAGTGAGCGAGATGCGGATGGTGTCACCGATGCCTTCCTGCAGCAGCACGGCAAGCGCGGCGGTCGATGCCACGATGCCCTTCGAGCCCATGCCGGCCTCGGTCAGCCCGAGGTGCAGCGCATAATCGCAGCGCGCGGCAAGCGCACGATAGACGGCGATCAGCTCCTGTACGCCCGAGACCTTGCAGGAAAGAACGATGCACTCGCGTGGCAGGCCGAGCTGCTCGGCATGTGCGGCCGAATCCAGCGCCGAGCGGATCAGCGCCTCACGACCGACCTGCGCCGCAGCGCGTGGCTCGGCAAGCCTGCCGTTCTCGTCCATCATCGCCGCCAGCAGCGCCTGGTCGAGCGAGCCCCAGTTGGCGCCGATGCGTACCGGCTTGTCGTAGTGCAAGGCCTTTTCGATGATCGTGGCGAACTGCAGGTCCTTCTTCCTGCCGAAACCAACGTTACCGGGGTTGATCCGGTACTTCGCCAGTGCCTCGGCGCACGCCGGTTCATTCTCCAGCAGCTGGTGGCCGTTGTAGTGGAAGTCGCCGATCAGCGGCACGTCCGTTCCCATGCCGAGCAGCCGATCGCGAATATGCGGCACCGCAGCGGCAGCCTCGGCGTTGTTGACGGTGATGCGCACCAGCTCCGACCCGGCACGCGCCAGCTCGGCAACCTGCCTCACCGTCGCCGCCACGTCGGCCGTATCGGTATTGGTCATCGACTGCACCACCACCGGCGCCCTGCCACCGACGGTGACGCTGCCGACCCGGACCGGAACACTGTTGCGCCGCGCTGTCGCCGGCGTGGGAAACTCTTCGGACTGCTTCATCGGACTGCACTGGAATCGATGCGCTGCACGCGCGGGATGCGCCAAGGATACGCGATCGCATGTCCGGATCGCGATGCAGGAGTACACTGCCTGCGTCGTGAACCGTATGCCATCCACCCCAGAAGGTGGGAAGCAGCGATCACCCCACCGGAAGCCGTGCGGGGCAGTGCCCCGAATCGGCATGTCTTGATCACCTGAACAGGAAATCACCATGAGCGAACGCATCGATTACGGAAAAGCATCTCCACACGGCCTTGCCGCGATGCTGGGGCTGCAGAAGCACGTCGACAACTGCGGCATCGAGCACAGCCTGCTCGAGCTGGTGAAAATGCGCGCATCGCAGATCAATGGTTGTGCCTACTGCCTGGACATGCACAGCCTGGACGCCCGCGCTGCCGGCGAGACCGAGCAGCGCCTGTACCTGCTCAACGCCTGGCACGAGGCGCCCTTCTACAGCGAGCGCGAGCGTGCGGCACTGGCGTGGACCGAGGCGCTGACGAAAATCGCGGGGAATGAAGTCTCCGACGAACTCTACGCGGAGGCGCGAAAGCACTTCAGCGACAAGGAGCTGGTGGACCTGTCACTGGCGATCATCGCAATCAACGGCTGGAACCGCCTCGCCATTCCGTTTCGCTCGCAGCCGGGACACTACAGGCCGGGTGATCACTCGCGCTAGAGCCCACATCCGCCGGCCACGCCTGCGGACCCAACGGAGGAATACGTCCCAGGCCCTGCGGCCGGCTGACGAACGAGGAGTGAAGCATGGAGACGATCGGCAGGATCGGTGGGCTGTGGCGCTATCCGGTGAAGTCGCTCGCCGGCGAGTCACTCGCCAGGGCGGTGCTGGACGAGACGGGCATCGTCGGCGATCGCCGCTGGGCACTGAGGAACCAGCGTACGGACGAACTGGTGAACTGCAAGGCACTGAGCGCGCTGCTCACCATGGCCGCCAGCTACCCGCATGAACCCACCGCAGGATTTGGCGTGGCGCAGGCCGAAATCACCCTGCCGGATGGCCGCCGCCTGCTGACCAGTGACCCCTCGATCAGTACGGCAATTTCGGCAATTGCCGGTCAACCGCTCGAGCTGTGCCCGCTGCTCCCGCCCGAGCATACCGAGCACTACCGCCTGCGCCAGCCTTTCACCCCTGAACTCACCAAGCAGCGCATGGGGCTGCGACCGGACGATCCCTATCCCGACTTTTCTGCCTACGAGCCGGATCTGATCGCGGAGCTCCAGTACTTCTTCTCCCCACGGGGCTCCTACAAGGATGCCTATCCGCTGCACTACGTGACCTCCGCATCACTGCAGACGCTGGCGAGTCACCACGCGGGGCTCGACGTCACGCCGCAGCGCTTTCGACCGAACTTCCATATCGAGGGCGTGACGGGTGGTGGCTTTCCCGAGCTCGACTGGTGCGGCTTCGATCTCGTCATCGGCGATGTCGTGCTCAGCTGTGCCCAGGAAACCGTTCGCTGCCTGATGCCCTCCCAGGCACAGGCCGGTCTGCAGGCCGAGCCACACATGGGTTTCGTGCTGAACCGGGTGACCGGCCTCAAGTTCGGCGCCTACTGCCACGTGCGCAGGACCGGCACGATCGCGGTGGGAGACGAGGTCTTTCTGGAAAGGAAGCCGCGCTTCAAGCCAATCCACTCGACGGTCCTGCCACTGCCCGAGGCAGTCGCGCAGGGCGAAATCCCCACTCCCGCACTACCCGAGGCATTCCGCAAGGCACGCGTGGTACGCAAGGAGCAGGAGACGGCCGATACGGTGAGTCTCGGCCTGAAGATGGTCTCGGGCAGCACATTCCCGTTCCTCCCCGGTCAGCATCTGATCCTTCGCCTCAGGGTTCCAGGGCAGCCGCGCGCGCTCATGCGCAGCTACTCGCTGAGCAGCGCTGCCGGGGCGGGCAACGGCGCTGCAGAGGACTACCGCATCACGGTGAAACGCATCGGTCTCGGGTCCAGCCACCTTCACGATACGGTCGGGGTCGGTGACGAACTCGAGGTGCGCTGGCCAAGCGGACAGTTCTTCGTCGTGCCGGAGTCATCGACTCCGCTCGCACTCATCAGCAACGGCATCGGCATCACCCCGCTGTTCAGCATGCTGCAGACGATCGCACGCCTGAACCCGCAGCGCAGGATCTTCTGGCTGCACGCCACCGCGAACTCGACCAGCCATCTGTTCAAGAAGGAGATCGCCGATCTCGCAGCACAACTCGGCGACTTCCACGAATGGACGATCTACCGCCAGCCCGCCGAAGGTGACGTTGCCAACACGGACTATCACTCCTCCGAGCGCATCAGCCCTGCGCACCTCTCCCCGCTGCTCGACCTGCCGGAACTGGAGGTGTTCATCTGCGGCTCGGAAGCCTTCACCACGGCAGCGCAGGCAATGGCCGCCGAACTCGGCATCCACAGGGAGTGCATCCACACCGAAAGATTCTTCAGCACACTGCGCCACAGCCGCATACGGCGCGACGACGCACCGTCCTTCGCCATCCATTTCGAACGCTCGGGCGTCGACGCCGAGTGGACCGAAGGTGACCCCACGCTGCTCGAGATTGCCGAGGAAGCAGGGATTCCGGCCGATTACGGCTGCCGTTTCGGTGCCTGCCTGGCCTGCAGTACACCGGTGCTGCAGGGGGAGGTCCGTTATCCAGCCCCGGAGATCGTGCCGATACCCGGTGAAGTGCTGATCTGCTGTGCGGAGCCCGTCTCCGACCTCGTTCTCGATCTCTGAGCGCCGTGGAGACCTATGATGCGGCACAGGAGATAACGGCACTCGGCTCGACGCGCCGGTATCGGCATCACTGCTGCAGGCTGGATTGCCCCGGCGATCGTGGTGATACTGGACACCAACGGGTGGCTTGCAGCGGAGCCGGGCACCAGAAGGAGTTCAGACCATGGAAAACCTCGATACCACTGTTTTGCGTACGCTGCGCGACTGGCGCGAAGCGGGCAGGAAGGCCGTGCTGGCCACCGTCGTGCACACCTGGGGTTCATCGCCACGACCGATCGGCTGCATCATGGCCCTGCGCGAGGACGGTGCCGTGGTCGGCTCGGTTTCGGGCGGTTGCGTCGAATACGACCTGATCGACCGCTACACGCGAAACGATGTGGCGGATCTGCTGCCACGCGAAGGACCACCACGCTTCGTCAAGTACGGCGTCACCGCCGACGAGGCACACCGCTTCGGACTGCCGTGCGGCGGCACCCTCGAGGTGATGCTCGAGTTCGACCCCGACCCTGTCAGCATCACCGAGCTGCTGCAGGCGCTCGATGCCGGCAGGCTGATGCACCGGCGCGTACACCTTGCCGACGGCAAGGTCACGCTCGAGCACTCGGACCACCCCGCGGACCTGATCCTGAACGCCGACGAGCTGGTCAACACCTTTGGTCCGGGCTATCGCATGCTCATCATCGGCGCCGGGCAGATGAGCGAGTATCTGGCGACGATGGCGATCTTCTGTGGCTTTTCGGTCATCGTCTGCGACCCGCGCAAGGAGTTCAGCGGCGACTGGGGCGTTCCCGGAGCGAAACTGGTAACGACCATGCCGGACGATACGGTGGCCGAGATGGCACCCGATGGGCGTACCTGCGTGATCGCACTGACGCACGACCCGAAGCTCGATGACCTGGCACTGCTGCAGGCGCTCGAGACACCCGCCTTCTATATCGGTGCGATCGGCAGCCGGCGCAACAGCGCACTGCGCCATGAGCGCATGATCAAGTACCTCGACCAGACCGAGGAGAGCCTCAAGGACCTGCGCGGTCCGATCGGCATCTACATCGGCAGCAAGACGCCCTCGGAAATCGCCGTCAGCGTCATGGCCGAAGTGCTGGCGGTCAAGAACGACGTACCACTGCCGCGTGACCTGAACATTGCCCACGCCAAGGACATGCAGGAGATCACGCCAAACGACGAGGCGCAGGTCTGCTTCATCGGCTGACGATCACCGGTCGGCACGAGGAGCCCACCATGCACGCGCTGTCGATCGGTGTCTGCGCCTTCACAATCGCACTGCTGCTCGGCGGCTGCAGCAGAGCACCCGAGCCATTCGGCGTCGAAATCCCTGCAGTGCAGCCCCTGTCTGCGTCGCCGGCGACCGGCATGCACTACGCGCAGACGGCCTGGCCGACGCTGCACCGCGATTCGAGCAACAGCGACTACGTACCCTTTGACGTGAGTACGCGGCTCAGGCATGCATGGGGCGCACTCGATGGTGCTGCGCTGCTGGTCGGCCCGGTGATCGGCCCCGAGGGGCATCTCTACGTTCCCAGCGGTCGAGGCAGGGGCAGCAGCCACCTGCACGCGTTTTCCCCTGAGGGCGATCTGCTGTGGCAGAGCCCGCCGATGGACAGCCCGGCAGACTTCGATCATGGTGCCGTCATCTCGGCACCGATCATCGACGACGCGGGCAATGTCTTCGCAGCTGACTCGAACCAGCTGTGGTCGTTCACCGCCGACGGCGCGCTGCGCTGGACCGCCGATCTCCCCTCCGTCGGTGTGCACGGCTTCTTCGTGACACCGGTGTTCAGTCAGGAAGGCTTCGTCGGCGGCATCAGCACCGACGGCAAGCTGGCGCTGTTTCACCGCAACGACGGCACGCTGGCCATTCCGGTACTCGATCTGCCGGGAGTGGCAGGCCCACCCTCACAGGACCCACCCCCCGGGATCTGGGAAGGCGGCATGGTCGCACCGGAATTCGTCCGCCCGCTCTGGGACGTACTCAACGGGCGTGCGGTCGAGGTCGCGAACACCCCGGCAGTGCATCCCGTGACTGGCCGCATCTTCATCACCGCCGGCGGTGCAACGATGAACGAGGGCGTGCTCTACGGCATCGACACCACACCGGATGGCGCCCGCATCGCCTTTGCCACGGCGATGGGCGCAGGCTCCGGAACCAGCCCGGCAATCTCACCTGACGGGAGACTCGTCTACGCCATCGACGACGCCGGCGTGATGGTTGCAGTCGACACCACGAGCGGGGATGTCATCTGGCAGGCCAGCGACACGATGGGGCAGGCATCGCCAACCATCGGACCAGACGGCACCATCTATTCATTCAACGGCATCGAGGGCACCGTGGTTGCCATCGATGGCAGCAACGGCAGTGTGAAGTGGCGACACCAGTACGATGCAATCGCACGCGAGCACCTGCCCTGGCGGCCGCTGCTGAAGCGCTCGACGACAGTCGACTCGATCATCACTGTTGCCGACAACGGATTGCTGCTGTGTCTCGATCTGAATTATCTGCTGCCCTTCGGGGACGATCCGTTCCCGCAGCCCCGCAAGTTCGTGCTCGCGCACCTGGACCTGCGCGACGGCACGCTGCTCGGCTGGACCGAAACGCGCGATGCCTCGTCGGCCCTGGTCGTTCCGGACAGCGACGGCAGTGTCTATATTTCGCAGGGTGGCATCATCTCGTCGATCACCCACCATGGCGTCGACCCGCGTCTGCCGCGTCTGCTGCGCGCAGACCGTCGGCCGACGGGCGGGCTTCAGGCACTGAAGCCACTCGAAGCGCGGGACTGACACGACATCGACCCACCACGAATCAGACCGGATGAAAATACGCATCGTGCTCCCGCACCTTGACTCCTCACCCGTTCGCAACGGAGGCAGCTGAATGCTCGAGTGGCTGTGTGGCATCGCGCTGATTGCACAGGCGTTCTGCAGCAACGGGGAACCCGCGCTGAGTGGTTACATCGAGGGCGAGACGGTCTTCATCGCACCGATTGCGGTGGCACGCATCGAGTCGCTGCGCGTGAGTCGCGGCGATGCAGTGCATGCCGGCGACACGCTGGTGCTGCTCGAGAGCGCCGACGCCCAACACGCAGTGGAAGCCGCCCGCGCCCGTCTCGCCGAGGCCGAGGCGCGCCTGCGCGACCTCGGCACCGGCAAGCGTGCCGAGGAAATCGCCGTCATCGAGGCCAGCCGCAGCGCCGCACGTGCCGACCTCGCACAGGCGGAGCTCGACCTGCAACGTGCAGAGGATCTGGTGCAGCGCCAGGTGCAGAGCCAGTCCGTGCTCGACCAGGCACGCACCGCGCGCAATGTCGCCGCCGCACAGCTCGGCGAAGTCGACGCCAGCCTGCGGGTTGCCGGCATCGCAGCGCGCATACAGGAAATCGAGGCCGCACGACGGGTGGTCGACGCGGCGCGTGCCGAACTGAGTGATGCCGAGTGGCGCCTTGGGCAGCGTACGCTGGCGGCACCGGCGGATGGGCGCATCGAGACCGTGATTCGCTACGCAGGCGAGATCGCCGGGCCTTCCGCACCGGTACTGGCACTGCTGCCCGAGGCAAACCGCAAGCTGCGCCTGTTCGTTCCCGAGGCACGGATTGCAACACTGCAGATCGGCGATCTGCTCGGCTTTCGCTGCGACTCGTGCCCGGGGGAGATGCAGGCCCGGGTGAACTTCATCGCTGCCGCACCCGAATTCACGCCACCGCAGATCTACTCGGTCGAGAACCGGCAGAAGCTCGTGGTGCTGG
>CAZSYV010000051.1:0-20718 GCA_964610955.1 uncultured Klebsiella sp.
CCAGGATGGGAATGGTTTTCGACATCAAGCGCTGCATCGGCTGCAACGCCTGCGTGGTTGCCTGCAAGCAGGAGAACTCGCTGCCGGATGGCGTGTTCTTCACCCGCACACTGAGTGAGGAATACGGTGTATACCCGACGGTGAACCGGGTCTACATCCCGACGATCTGCAACCACTGTGACGACGCGCCGTGCGAGAAGGTCTGCCCGAGCGGTGCGACCTACACGCGTGCCGACGGCATCGTGATGGTCGATC
The DNA here is from genome assembly GCA_964610955.1 of uncultured Klebsiella sp. Taxonomy (GTDB): domain Bacteria; phylum Pseudomonadota; class Gammaproteobacteria; order Pseudomonadales; family UBA5518; genus UBA5518. The sequence goes on from CAZSYV010000051.1 coordinate 256, forward strand.
AGGACAAGTGCATTGGCTGCAACAGCTGTGCAGTCGCCTGCCCCTACGATCAGCGCACCAAGCTGGAGCAGGAGAAGTTCGACCGGGGCCTGTTTGGTGACGGCACGCTGACACCGTTCGAGGAAAGTGGCTACCAGCGCTGGACGCCGGGAACGGTGACCAAGTGCGATTTCTGCAGCGGTCGCGTCGACGTCGGACTCGATCCGGCGTGCGTGGTCACCTGCCCCACCGATGCACGTATCTTTGGCGACCTGGATGATCCAAACAGCAAGCCAAGCGTACTGATCCGTGAACGTGGGGGGCAGCCGCCGCTGCCGAACATGAACACCCGTCCCAAAGTCTATTACGTGAACTGACACGACCACTGCGGAGGACAGATGATGAACAACAGCACCTCACAGCTGGTCGGCGACAGCTTCCGCGTCGGCTATCGCTTCCAGAATCACTGGGATACTGCGATGGCGAACGCGTTCTTCTGCGGCGAGCTGGGCGGCGGAACCTTTCTCGTTTCGCTGCTGAACGACTTTGTCCCGGGCATGCTGCTCGGTCTGCTGCTCACCGGAGTCGGCAAGACCTGGTTCCACCTCTCCCACATGGGTGTGCCGCGCAGGTCGTGGCGTGCCATAGCGCGCCCGGATCGCTCCTGGATCAGCCGAGGACTGGCATCGATCGTGGTGTTTGTCGGGGCGGGTTCCATCCACCTGCTCGATGTGGCCTTCGGTAACTTCCTGCCAGGAGTGCTCGGTTCGCTGATCACACTGGTTGCAGCACTCGCTGCGCTGGTCGTGTGCACGTACCAGGGATTTGCGATGTCTCATTCGACCGCGCTTCCGTTGTGGAGCTCGGCGATCATGCCGATCTCCAGCCTGCTTTATGCGGTCACGGGCGGCACGATGCTGGTCCTGCTGCTCGGCAGCGGCTCGCTTGGCGATGCGTCGATCGCACGGCTCCACGACGTTGCACTGATGCTGCTGCTCGCCGACACGATCATGCTGCTCAGCCTGCTGCATGGTGCCCACAACGGCTCGCCCGGTGCCCGGCTTTCGGCTGAACTGCTGCTGAAAACGCTGTTCGCGCGCGAGTTCATCGGCCTGGTGGTCGTGACCGGAATCGTGGTGCCAGCGCTCTTGTTGTGGCTCGCTGGCTCGGCGTTCCTGAGTGTGCTGCTGGCTGCAATAGGCGTGCTGCTCGGGTTTTACACCTTCCGTGTGCTCATGTTCAAGGCAGCCGTCTACGAGCCGATCATGAGCTTCAAGCCAAGCGCGGGACCACGGTGAAAGGGCTGACGGTGGGAAGAAGATGGGGCTTGCACTGAACGACATTGGACCCGGCTGCACGGTCAACGAATTGCCACGCACCGCTGGTGTCGTGACGGTGTCGTCGATTGAGATCGCCGGGGCCGATGTCGCGTTCACCAACACGCACTGCCAGATCATCGAGGAAGACGCACTCACGATCGATATCGCCGACGTCGGCATCTACACACTGATGTGGACGCCGACCGATTCGACATCGGGAGCAAGTGGCTATACTCGCAGCGATGGCGTGATGGGTGAACCGGGGGACGCCGAACGCCTCGCACTGGCTGTGGGCTTCGCATTCACCGAAGGGATCATCAGGTCACTGCACGAGGTGCGCAGCATGGCGGTGTGTGCAGATGCCCCGGGCCTCGTGCGCATGGCGCTGGAAGATCCCTCCAGTGTCGTGACGCGGCGACGCAACGTGCTGCTGAACAGCAGTTGCGGCATTTGCGGCAGCCGCGACATCATCGACAACAATGCCTACGGTCTGAGTGCCGTTGCCGATCGCATGCGTCTTGGTGCCACGCGCATTGCGCCATTGATGGTGGCAATGCAGGAGCGCCAACAGGTCTTCCCGCTCACTGGCGGTGCGCATGCCGCAGCCGTATTCGGTCAAGGCGGCCAGATCCTGGCCATCGCCGAAGACCTGGGACGTCACAATGCGCTCGACAAGGTCATCGGACGCATGCTGCTCGAGGGCACTGACTTTGACCACTGTGGCGTACTGCTCTCGAGCCGTCTCAGTCTGGAGATGGTGACCAAGGCCATTCGTGCCGGTTTCGAGATCATCGCGGCGATTGGTGCACCGACCTCACTTGCGATCGAGGTTGCACGGCACTTCGGCATCACGCTGTGTGGCTTCGTGCGCAACGGTCGCACCACGCTGTACACGCACCCTCATCGAATCTGCAACATCGCTGCTGCACTGCAGATCCCTGCGCCCTGAGCCACGGGTCCACTCAGACCTCGGAATCGTCGTCGCGATCCCCTTCGTCTTCCTCGAGCGGCCCGCGATGGAACGCGATCATCTGAGCGGCCTGTTCGTACATGCCGCCCACCAGATTGAGCACCCCCGTCGTGGCCGCCAACCGGTCCTGGATCTCGGCAATCGAGCCGATCGATGGAATCAACTGTTCACGACGCAGCGCCGCGAAACGTTCGGTGAGCATGTTGCCATCGGCCGTGGTGCGGTAGCGCGTACCCTTGCGCCTGCCGCTCTCGGTGACCTTCTCGACGAGACCCGCATCGAGCAGCTTGCGAATCGAATACTTGATGTTCGACAGATCGTCGCGATTCATCAACCGCGCCAGTTCGGTGACCGTCTTGGGACGGTCGTTCATGCGGATGATGTGGAGAACGACGTTATCGGTTGCGCTCATCTTGTGGCCAGAAGCCGCCGCAAGACACTCCTGCTGCCAGGCGTTGAAGCTCTCGACACAGCGCAGCAGGGCGTACTCGAAATCGGCAGTGACGAGTTCCTCGACGCTCTTGCCAAGGTGCCAGCGTCGATCAAAAAAAGATGTGAAAGGATCAGTCATGACACCCCATCATCAGATGCTGGCGTAACCACCGCAGCGATGCGCCGCCGTTCGGATCCAGCATGCAATCGATTGTCGCACGTGCACGTGTACGTTGTCCGCAACCGCCCCTCAGGCAATACCAGAGGGCATACATTCCCTTCCTGCGTGACGCAAAATCACTTGGACGATATGATGCGCATGTGTGTCGACACGGACAATCCACATGACGCTGAATCGCCGAGGATTCATACAGGCAGGTGCAGTCAGTGTCACTGTCGGCAGCACTCTGGTTGGCTGCGCAGCACGGATATCCGCGGCAGGTGACGACAGCCGCGCGCCCAGCCACCCACCGGTGCTGGATGAGGCGTCGGCAGCAACCGCAGATGCACTGGCCGACACACTGGTACCAGGGGCTGCCGCTGCCGGATTCTCACGGTACCTGGATGAACAGCTTGCCTGCCCACCCGAACAGTCACTGCTGATCGGACGCTACCTGGGCATCGAACCACCCTACCGCAACTTCTACCTGCCCGCACTGCGGGCATCGGACGCCTGGGCACGCGTGCGTTACGGAAAAGATGCAGCACAGCTCGATGCAGCCGACCGCGAGCTCCTGATGAAGGATCTGGCTGCAGGCACAGCGCAGCCCTGGGACGGCGCTCCCTCACCCTTCGTTCATTTCGTGCTGCGGGCAGATGCGATCGACGTCGTTTATGGCACGCGCAAGGGTTTCGCCCGCCTCGGCATCCCCTACATGGCACACATCGAGCCGGAACGCGACTGGTGAGCAGCACGGATCATTTCGATGCGATCGTCATTGGTGCCGGTGCCGCCGGCTGTCTGGCCGCGTCACGGCTTGCGGAAGCAGGCCGTTCGGTACTGATCCTCGAGGCAGGACCTGCCCGTTCGCTGAACGATCTGCAGAGCAGCCAGCTTTGGGCACGGCGCCTGAAGTGGGGTGGTGCACCGGTCATCGAGCGCGGACGCCATCCGATCGGGCACAACTTCAACGTGGGCTGGGGAACCGGCGGAGCGGCGCTGCACCACTATGCCGTCTGGCCACGCCTGCATCCGGGCGATTTCACACTGGCAAGTGACCATGGACGCGCGCTCGACTGGCCGCTGCGCTATGCGGATCTGCAGCCCTGGTACGACATGATTCAGGATGAGGTCGGTATCTCCGGCGATCATCTCCGCGAGATCTGGCGTCCCGAGGGAAAGCCTTACAACCAGTCACCGGTACCGGTGTATCGCCATGCCGAACTGATCGCCAGCGGTTTTGCAAAACGGGGGATGCAGACCGCCCCTCTGCCACTGGCCGTACTTACCGCCAGTATGCCAGGGCGTCAGGCGTGCATCTGGGACGGCTGGTGCGACGCTGGATGCCCAACCGGCGCACTCGCCAATCCGCTGGTGACCTATCTGCCACGTGCACTGCGCGCAGGAGCACAGTTGCTGCACGAAACCGTCGCAACCGAGATCGTGACGGACGCCACCGGCAGCCACGCCACCGGTGTCCAATGGCGTGGTCCGGGGGAGAGCAGACACAGCGCAACGGCGCCAATCGTCATCCTTGCAGCTTCCACGGTGCAGAACTCACGCCTGCTGCTCGCATCGCGTCGTCGCTTCGCGCGGGGGCTTGCGAATGGCAGCGGTCAGGTCGGACGCGGTGTGATGGCGCACCTCGCCTGTCAGGTCTTCGGTCTGTGGAACGAGGACACCTACCCGCACATGGGCACGACCGGTGGACAGTTGCTCAACCAGGATGGTTATACCAAGACCCACCCCGGCACACGGGCATTCGGTTCCTGGCAATGGATCATCGGCAACGCGCTGAAACCGAACGACCTGCTTGGCATTGCCGTCAACCGTCCTGACCTGAACGGCGCGGCACTCGAGGATTTCATGCAGCGCGCAGTACGCGGGTGTGCCGTGATGACTGCAGTGGCCGAGGACCTGCCACGCGCCGAAAACCGCGTCACATTGCTCGAACGCAGTGACCGCTGGGGAGTGCCGCTGGCACAGGTCGAACACGAAAGCACCGAAGAATCCGTTGCGCTGTGGGAATACGCGCGCAGCGAGGGGTTGCAGATCATGGAGGACGCAGGAGCGCTCGATGCCTGGACGGGAGGCATCGGCCCGATGCACAACATGGGTGGGACCGTGATGGGAGACGATCCGGCAGCATCCGTCACCAACGGCTGGGGGCAGTGCCACGAGCTGCCGAACCTGCTGATTGCGGGCTCCAGTCTCTTCCCCAGCAGCGGCGGGGTGAACCCGACGTTCACCATTCATGCGCTCACCGCCCGCAGCATGCAGCATCTGCTGGACAACTGGAGCGAGATCACCCCACGGAGCTGAGTCGATGCCCTCTGCAGCACGCGAACCACCGACACTTGCGCCACGTCCAAATCCCTCGCCCACCGAACGCCGCGAGGCGTATCTGTTACTGGGCGTGAGCAGTTTCTTCCTTGCGCTGAACCACGTGATCGGCCGCGGTGTCCACGCCGAGGTGCCACCGGTAGGACTGTCATTCTGGCGCTGGACCATCGCCGCCGTGGTGCTGCTGCCGGTCGTGCTCATCGACTGGCGCGCTTCGCTGGCTGCGTACCGCGCCGAGTGGCGGGCCTTCGTGTTGACGGGAGCACTGGTGGTCGGCGCCACTACACTGCTCATGGTTGCGCTCAACTTCACCTCCGCAACCAACACCGCTCTGATCAACGCAACCCAACCGGTGCTGACCGTACTCCTGTCGCGCCTGGTCTACGGCGTACGGTTCAACGCTACCCAGGCTCTTGGCATCCTGATCGCTCTTGCCGGTGTGCTGGTGATGGTGGCACGTGGCAGCTGGTCGACGCTTGCCGGGCTCGATTTTCAGATCGGCGATCTGATCGCACTGGTCGCGATGTTTGGCCTTGCCGGTTATGCGATCCGCTTCGTGCGTATCCCCCTGCAGCTGCCGGCTGCACGTGCGCTGTTCCCGATGGTCGTTGCCGGTTCGCTGCTGCTTCTCCCCTTCTACCTGCTCGAGTCACTGCTGTACAAGCCGGTCCCCATCACCCAGACGAGCATCAGCGCGATCCTTTCGATCGCCCTGCTGGTTTCGTGCGCAGCGATGCTGATGTGGAACACAGGAAACCGGCTGGTCGGTGCCAACCGGGCCAGCATTTTCATCAATCTGGTGCCTGTATTCGGCGTACTGCTTGCCGTTGTATTCCTCGGTGAAACCTTCGAACTCTGGCATCTGGCTGGAATGCTGATGATCGCAGCCGGTGTGCTGCTGGTCGTTCGCTGACGAACCGCTGCTTAGTCGGCCCTGAAATATTGGTAACACACTGATTTCATGAGACAACGTTGATGTTCAGAGTTGCCCGAACTTCCGGAAATACCCGCTGAGGGATCTGTTTTCTGGGAGAAGCGCGAGCAACAGCCCATGAGTCAGATCGACGATTTCTTCCGCAGCCGCCTGAATCAGATGATCGGTCTGCGCAAACCACTCGCAGTGCTGGCGACTCATATTCCCTGGCAGCAACTGGAGGCGACGGTGGCGCACCGCTTTGCGGTTTGGTGCGCTACAACAGCAGCGGGCTTCAATGAGACCGCGGCATAAAGCCGCGGAAAACCCATGCAAAATCAAATTGGCCTTATCCCGGGTATCAGGGATGCGGTGGAGATGTTGCTGGATCCTGTCGATCCTGACCACGCGCACCTCCGTTTGAATCGATGCCGTCGGATTGTCTCTCGACCGATCATGCAGGGGGTGAGCTGCCCACCACGCTACGATGTATACGTCTGGCAGTTCCCCCAGCCGGTCGCGCCGGTCGCGTGGTCATGTACGCGCACGATGCAGTCGCGGAACTGGTTCAGGCGAGCGACGCTCTCCGGCGTGGAGCAATCGGCGAAATGCTCGCCATCGACATCGAGTGGGCCGCGCCACGAGCCGTGGTGGCGACCCTCGAAGCCGTGGTAGAGCCCCGCTCCCAGGTGAAAGCCGGTGTCGGAGACTGCTTCGGCGCTCAGCACCCGCTCGCTGCCGTCGGCCATGCGCAACACGAACTCGCCCCCCAGCAGGCGCTTGTTGAGCGGGTTGAAACGCAGCCGCGGTTCGATCGCGACAATCGGCTCCCGCCGACCGTCCGCGTGCTCGAAACCACCCTGCATGCGCTGATGGCGGAAACCCCGCCCGCTGTACTCGAGGTAGTACTGATGGAAGGCGTAGGTCGAGCCGTCGGGACGCTGGAAGAACAGGGGGTTCCAGATGGCGAGCACGCTGTGGCCGCTGCCATCGATCGGATCGGGTGCAAGGTCCGGGATCGGCAGACCGACATCCGGGCGAATCCCCCAGCTGTGGTCACGGGTCATGATCCAGCTCTCGGGCGTCACATCGACCCGCCTGCCCTGCACCTCGATCCAGCCGCTGGCAATCCCGGTCTGGTGATAGCGCACCTGGCTCGCGGTATGACGGTATCCGGTCAGGGTGCGCCGGTCCTCGCGCTCCTCGAGCATGCACGGCACGATCCCCTCGAGCAGCAGGTCGAAGGCAACCGGCTGCACGACATTCGGCTCGAGGATCACGCGGATCTTCTGCAGCGGCGCGACGATCTCATAGCGCAGCGGACCGACATCCACGCTGTCCGGCGCACTCGAAAGCTCCCGGGCCGCACGCACCGTCCACTGTTCGACACCACGACTCACCCCGCCGTAGCCATCGACCACGTTGCGGTTGGTGTACTTGCCGAAACCGAAACCGATCGATAGCGAGCCATCGCGCGCCGCCGCCATGCCGCAGACCTTTTCCGTCCACGAATAATCACTTTGCGACACCGTCGCAAAGGTATCGATGATCTGGTGATTGAACGACTCATCCGCCGCCAGCAGCGGCCCAATGCTTCCGTGACTCATTTGCAGACCCTCCCCCCTTTCAATCGATCACTGCCAGCAGGCCTGGCTTCCATACGGCGGGCGGCTCGAAGCCAAGCAGTTCGACGGTCGTTGCCGCAACGCTCGCCAGCCCGGGCAGCGCATCGACCCGAGTCGCAGCAGTGTAATCGAGGCCAAGGCGTCCGCCACTCACGTTGTCGTAAAGCACCAGCGGTACCGGACTCAGGGTGTGGCTGGTCTTCGGGCGCACCTTGCCCGCAGCATCGCACAGGGGCACACCACTCTTGCGATCGGTTTCGAACATCTCATCGGCATTGCCATGATCGGCCGTGACCAGCGCCACGCCGCCGAGCGCATCGATCACCGGCAGCAGCCGCGACAGCGCCAGATCGACCGCCTCGACCGCCATCACCGCCGCCCAGTAATGGCCCGTGTGACCCACCATGTCGCCATTGGCATAGTTGACGCGCACCGCACGGTGGCGCCCCGTTCGGAGTTCCTCGATCAGTGCGTCGGTGATCTCGGCCGCCTTCATCCACGGGCGTTCCTCGAAGGGCACGCGATCCGAGGGAATTTCCAGCCAGCGCTCGAGATTTTCATCGAAGCGCCCGCTGCGGTTGCCGTTCCAGAAATAGGTGACATGACCGAACTTCTGCGTCTCGGAGATCGCGAACTGGCTCACTCCGCTCGCGCTGAGGTATTCGCCCATGGTGTTGCGGATCGCCGGTGGTGCGACCAGGAAACGCCGCGGAATCTGCAGGTCACCGTCATACTGCAGCATGCCCGCGTAGCACACGCGTGGCGTGCGTCCGCGTGCGAACTTCGTGAAACTCTCTTCAGTGAATGCGCGCGTGATCTCGATTGCCCGGTCACCACGGAAGTTGAAGAACACCACCGAATCGCCATCGTTGATCGGCCCGAGCGGCTCTCCACCCTCCTCGACCACGAACGCCGGCAGGTCCTGGTCGCAGATGCCGGGCTTCTCGGCCCGGTAGGTCTCCACTGCCGCAGCTGCGCTGGGAAAGCGCCGCCCCTCACCGTGCACATGGGTAGCCCAGCCGCGCGCCACCATGTCCCAGTCCGCCTCGTAGCGGTCCATCGTGATGTACATGCGCCCACCGCCGCTGGCGATGCGTGCGTCGAAGTCCTCCGAACGCAGCCCCGCCAGAAAGGCCTCGAACGGCTCGATGTACTCCAGCGCGGATGTCGCCGACACATCGCGCCCGTCGAGCAGCGTGTGCACGCGCACACGGTGCACCCCTGCCGCGCGTGCCGCCACGATCAGTGCGCGCAGATGATCGATGTGTGCATGCACGTTGCCGTCGGAAAACAGCCCGATGAAGTGCAGCGTCGCTCCCGCTGCCGTCGCGTTGCCAACGATCTCGCGCCACGCCACGCCGGCAAACAGTCCCTTGCTGGCAATCGCGTCATTCACCAGCGCTGCTCCCTGGGCATAGACCTGGCCCGAACCAAGCGCGTTGTGCCCGACCTCGGAATTGCCCATGTCGTCGTCGCTCGGCATGCCGACGGCGGTACCGTGGGCCTTCAGCTGGATATGGGGATAATCTGCAAGCAGCCGATCCAGCGTCGGGGTATGCGCATCACTGACTGCATTGCCCACACGCGCCTCGCGCGCGCCGACTCCATCCATCACCACGGTCACCACGGGGCCCGTGACTCCAGCAAAGCGCTTCGATTTCGACAACATCCCGGTGACCTTCCTGTGGAACGAAAAACTGCACACCGCGCACTCGGGCTGCGGCATCTGCAGAGGCGTCGAGCCGCCCATGACCCCGCAGCGGTGTTGCACGGTGGCGACTGGCCGACAATTCACACTGTGTACGAACCGTCGGGCCGTGTAAGCGGCGGTGATTATCGGTAATAATGGACCCCAAGTCACCGCCACAGGACGATTGCCACCCCACCATGCAGTACCCGTCCCGCGCACCTGGTTCCAGGCTGCTCCGCTGCTTCACTCTGCTCGTTGTGCTCATTCCGATGCTCGCGGCAGCTGCAGCGACACAGCCGCTGACCTACAACCGCACCCAGAGCCTCACAACGCTCGACATCATCGAGCGGCTCAACCGGTACCACTACGAGCGCATCAAGATCGATGATGCGCTCTCGGAACACCTGCTCGAGAGTTACCTGCGCAATCTCGACCCGGGGCACAACATCTTTCTCGCTGCAGACATCGATGAGTTTGCCCACCTGCGCGATGCGCTCGACGACCAGCTTCTCGCCGGAGACCCGGACGCGGGATTCGCGATCTACAACCGCTACGACGAGCGTCTGCGCGAGCGCCTGACGCGACTGATCGCCGAACTGCCCGAGATGATCCGCAACATGGATTTCAGCGTCGACGAAGTGCTGGTCGTCGACCGCAAGGCGCTCGACTGGCCGGCGAACAGCCACGAGGCCGACGACATCTGGCGCAAGCAGATCAAGGCCAGCGTGCTCGGCCTGAAACTTGCCGGCAAGTCGATGGGCGACATCGAACAGCTGCTGCTGAAACGCTATCGCGACCAGCTGCGGCGCACGACCCAGGTCAACGCCGACGATGTGTACCAGCTCTACATGAACTCGTTCACGGCGCTGTTCGATCCGCACACGAACTACCTCTCGCCGCGCAGTTCCGAAAACTTCAACATGAGCATGCGCCTGTCGCTCGAGGGCATTGGTGCCGTGCTGCAGCAGGATGACGAGTTCACACGGGTCGCACGCCTGGTCCCCGGGGGTCCGGCCGCACGCCAGGGACAGCTCAAGACGGGCGATCGCATCGTTGCCGTCGGCCAGGGCACATCAAGGGAACTCACCGACGTCGTGGGCTGGCGCCTCGATGATGTCGTCGAGCTGATCCGGGGCAAGAAGGGCACGACGGTGCGGCTGGAAACCGTGCGAGGGACGGGTGCCACCGAGGAACACAGCACGATTGCGATCGTGCGCGAGAAGGTCAAGCTGGAGGAGCAGGCGGCAAAAAGTCGCGTTCTCGAACTGCCCACTGACGGCAAGACACACCGTATCGGCGTGATCGACATCCCGGCGTTCTACGCCGACTTCGACGCGATGCAGCGCGGTGACCCGAACTACCGCAGCACGACGCGCGACGTAGCCCACCTGCTTGCGGAACTGCAGCAGCAGGGTGTCGAGGGAGTCGTCATCGATCTGCGTGACAACGGCGGAGGCTCACTGCAGGAGGCCCATGCACTGACCGGTCTGTTCATCGAATCCGGTCCGACGGTGCAGATTCGCCACAGCAACGAGCGGGTCGAGCGCAAGCAGAAGTTCCGTGACGGTGCCTACTATTCCGGGCCACTGCTGGTGCTGATCAATCGTCTGAGCGCCTCGGCATCGGAAATCTTTGCCGGTGCGATCCAGGACTACGAACGCGGCCTGATCGTGGGGAGTCCTTCCTTTGGCAAGGGGACCGTGCAGTCGCTCAGCCCGCTCAACCACGGCCAGCTCAAGCTCACCGAGTCGAAGTTCTACCGCATCTCGGGCGACAGCACCCAGCATCGCGGCGTCGTGCCCGACATCGAACTCCCTTCGATCTACAACGTTCAGGACGTGGGTGAAAGCGTGCTGGAGAACGCGTTGCCATGGGACCAGATCGAGCCGGTACGCCACCGTACCTACCAGGATCTTGCCTCGCTGCTGCCCGCGCTCCGTGAACGGCACGAGGAACGCGCAAAGAGCGATCCGGGCCTGGTGCAGCTGAGCGAGGAGATTGCGCTCGCGCACAAATACGCTTCGGCAAAGACCGTCTCGCTCAGCGAGTCGGTGCGCCGCACGGAACGTGAACAGCGTCGCGAGGCCGAGCTCGGGATCGAAAACGAATACCGGGCGGCGAAAGGCCTCGCCCCTCTTGCGTCAGCGGATCAGCTACGACCCGATCACGAAGACCCGCAGGCAAGTGGAGAAGCCAGCACAGACACGGCAGCAGAGCAGGATGCAGCGGACGAGGATGCCCCTGACGCGTTGCTGACCGAATCCGGCCGCATCCTGCTCGATGCGATCCACCTCGAGGAACGCGTCGCCGCGACGCGCTGAAACGCCGCACACATGGCCTGCTCTAGCGCACCGCCTCGCGCATGGTCACGAACTCCTCGGCTGCGGTCGGGTGGATGCCGATCGTCGAATCGAACATGCTCTTGGTGGCCCCCGCACGAATCGCAATCGCCAGCCCCTGGATGATCTCTCCCGCCTCGGGACCCACCATGTGTGCGCCCAGCACACGATCGGTCCGTGCATCGACGACCAGCTTCATGTAGATGCGCCCCGGGTTGCCACTGAGTGTGTTGCGCAGTGCACGAAAGCGCGTCTCGAACACCTTCACGGCATCGTGACTCTCTCGAGCCCGCTCCTCGCTGAGTCCCACCGTGGCCACTTCCGGCCGGGAAAAGACCGCCGTCGGCACATTTTCCAGGCTCACACTGCGCGGCTCCCCCCTGAACAGCGTGGACACCAGCGCCATCGCCTGTGCAGTCGCGAGGGGCGTCAGCTCGATACCGCCGATCACATCGCCCAGTGCATGTATCGAAGGCACCGAGCTGCGGTAGTGGGAATCGACCTGGATCGCACCATCGGGGCACAGTTCCACACCACACGCCTCGAGCCCGATATCCTGAGTCAGTGCCCGACGACCGGTGGCAGCGAGGATCACATCGGCCTCGAAGCGACGACCATCGTGACTCAGCGCACAGAGCACCCCGTCATCACGACGCTCGACTCGGGCCAGGTCGGTGTCGAACTCGAGTCGTATCCCCTGCTGACGCATTTCCTCGGCGAGAATCATGCGCACATCCCGGTCGAAGCCACGCAGGAACAGCGCACCACGGTAGAGCAGTGTGGTCTCGGCACCAAGAGCGTTCAGTATTCCGGCGAACTCGACCGCAATATAGCCACCACCGATCAGCACCACACGCCGAGGTACTTCGTTCAGTTCGAAGAACTCGTTCGAGGTGATCATGTGTTCGCGCCCCGGCAGATCCGGTACCCAGGGCCAGGCACCGGTCGCCACCAGGATGTGACGCGCGCGCCAGCGCCGCCCGTCAACCTCTACCGTATGCGGATCGAGCAACCGTGCCCTGCCCTCAACGAGATCCACTCCACTCGTCTGGAGCAGCCTGCGGTAGACGTCGCTCAGGCGTGCCACCTCGGTACCCACCGCATCGCGCAGCACGGTCCAATCGAAACCCGGTGCATCGAGCTGCCAGCCGTACCCGCGTGCATCACGGAACTCCTCGCTGCACGAGGCCGCATAGACGAACAGCTTCTTCGGTATGCAACCCACGTTGACGCAGGTACCACCGACATGCCTCGACTCGGCAATCACCACGCGGGCGCCAAGCCCGGCTGCCGTGCGGGCTGCACGCACACCACCGGAACCGGCCCCGATCACGAACATGTCGACGTCGAAATCGCTCATCGGCATGCCACCCAGGCTCTTGCCGACCGACTCCTCAGGCATCGATGTCCAGGCGTGAGGCTGCACGGCGGTCGCGGCGCGCTCGCAACTCGACCGATCCGCGACGCGCGTCGCGGCGCTTGCGCCGCTCCGACTGTACGCGTCGTTCGAGTGGTGGTGCACCCGAATCGGACTTCGGCGGTGGTGGGGCAGACGCGCCACGACGCACACGCAGTTCGTCGTCGAGCACGGCACCAATGGGTGTCATCACGGGCTGGATACGGGGGGGTTCGATCGCCATGATCGGCCTCCGTCGGACTATGGCGGGTCAACCACTTATCGGCCGCCGACTGGAAAACTTGATGTAAATTCTTTATTTTTTTCACTTTATGTGATCTTTCAAAAGCTTGCGCATATTACTTGATGAAATACTTCAGGTATTTTCAACTGATTTCTCTGCGACCTGAAACCACTGTAGCTGCTCATGCAGCGACACGACGCTACCGATGATCGTCAGCGTCGGGGCACGCATGCCGGCTTCGGCCAGCGTCTGTGGCATCTCCTGCAATGTGGAGACCAGCACGCGCTGTGTGGGGGTGGTACCCTGCTGAATCACTGCAACCGGGGTGTCGACGGCCATGCCATGTTCGATCAACCGCCGGCAGATCATCGGCAGGCCGTGCAATCCCATATAGAAGACCAGGGTCTGCCGGGGGCGCACCAGTTCCGCCCAGTCCAGCTCCACAGCTCCGTCCTGCAGGTGGCCAGTCACGAAGCGCACCGACTGCGCATGGTCGCGGTGTGTCAGCGGAATGCCCGCATAGGCGGCACAACCCGAGGCGGCAGTGATACCGGGAACGACCTGGAAGGGGATGCCTGCCTGCGCAAGGTGTTCGATCTCCTCCCCACCGCGACCAAAGATGAAAGGGTCTCCCCCCTTCAGGCGCAGTACCCGTTTGCCACAGCGGGCATGTTCGATCAGGAGTTCGTTGATGTGCGGCTGGGCGACCGCATGCTCACCGCGGGTCTTGCCGACATAAACACGTTCGGCCTCACGTCGCACCAGGGCAAGGACCTCGGCACTGACCAGGCGGTCATGGAACACGATATCGGCCTGCTGCATCAGCCGCAGCGCACGAAAACTGAGCAGATCCGGGTCACCCGGTCCGGCCCCGACCAGATAGACCTCACCCTGGCTCATCCCCTGATCCGCAGCAAGCTCGTCCAGCAACAGCCCCTCGGCTGCGGCCTCGTCTCCGGCAAGCACTCGCTCCGTGACCGGTCCCTGCACCAGGCGCTCCCAGATCCTGCGGCGCACGGATTCGTCAGGGATTCGCTCACGCAGCCAGGCGCGCCGCTCACCAAGGAACTCCGCAACCCGGCCGAGGCGTGCAGGCAGCATCGCCTCGAGTCGTGCACGCAGCGAGCGCGCCAGCACCGGCGAGCGCCCGCCGGTCGAGAAGGCGACGATCACCGGCGAGCGATCGACGATCGCCGGCAGGATGAAGGTGCATAGCTCCTGCCGATCCGCCACATTGACCGGAATCCGACGTACACGGGCCTCCTGATGGACGCTGACTGCGACGTCCGTCACACCCGTTGCGACAACGACCAGTTCGACGCCATCGAGCTGCTGCGCCGCGAACTCGAGGTGCATGCAGCTGCCGCCAGCATCGAGCGCAAGCCGCTCCAGCTCGGGGACGATCCGCAGGGCAACCACCCGCAGACGCGCGCCAGCAGAGACCAGTAGCTCGGCCTTGCGCAAGGCGACCGGTCCGCCACCGACCAGCAGCACCTCGCGTCCACGCAGGTCCAGGAAGACCGGCAGGTAGTCCATCATGCGGCTCAGGGCGTCAGGATGTGCGAGACGCCGCCCATCCACGGCTGCAGCACTGCAGGCACGGTGACGCTGCCGTCGGCGTTCTGATTGTTTTCCATGATCGCGACCAGCGTTCTCCCGATCGCCAGCCCGGAACCATTCAGCGTGTGCAGCAGTTCCGGCTTTCCGGTTGCCGGATTGCGCCAGCGCGCCTTCATGCGCCGCGCCTGGAAATCACCCATATTGCTGCACGAAGAGATTTCACGGTACTTGTCCTGCCCCGGCAGCCAGACCTCGAGGTCGTAGGTCTTGCGCGCAGCGAAACCCATGTCCCCACCGCACAGCACGACCTTGCGATACGGCAGCTCCAGCGCACGCAGCACGGCTTCGGCATGTCCGGTGAGCTCCTCGAGCGCGGCCTCCGCCTGTTCGGGGCGCACCAGCTGCACCAGCTCGACCTTCTCGAACTGGTGCTGACGGATCATGCCGCGCTGATCGCGGCCGTAGCTGCCCGCCTCGCTGCGAAAACATGGTGTATGGCACACGTAGCGGCGCGGCAGCGCCTGCGGCTCCTCATCGATCGAATCACGCGCCAGGTTGGTCACCGGAACCTCGGCGGTCGGGATCAGGTAGTAGCCCTCGTCCACACCCAGGCGAAACAGGTCGGCAGCAAACTTCGGCAGCTGGCCGGTTCCGAACAGCGAAGCGGCATTGACCATGTACGGAACGTAGAGCTCCTGATAGCCGTGACGGCCCGCGTGCAGTTCGATCATGAACTGGATCAGGGCCCGGTGCAGGCGCGCGAGCTCGGAGCGCAGCACCACGAAACGCGAGCCGGTCAGGCGTGCGGCCGCATCGAAGTCCATCGACAGCCCGCGTGCGCCCAGATCGACATGGTCGCGTACCGGGAAGTCGAAGTGCCGCGGCGTGCCCCAGCGGGCAATCTCGACATTGTCGAGTTCGCTGTCGCCGTCAGGGACATCGGGCGCCGGGAAGTTGGGGATCGCGGCAAGGAAGGCATCGAGTTCTGCGTGAACCGCATCCGCTTGCGTCAGCACCTGTTCGAGTGCACGGCTGATGTCCTCGAGTTCTGCACCGGCGCGCTCACGCGCCTGCTCGACCGGCAGCCCCTCACGCACCAGTTCACCGATGCGCTTCGACGCCTGTCGACGCGCATTCTGCAGGCGTTGCGACTCCATGTCACAGACCTTGCGCCGCTCTTCCAGCGCGCGGTACGCAGTCACATCCAGCACGAAACGCTTGCGTGCGAGCTCACGCGCGGCGGCCTCGGCATCCTGGCGCAGAACCTTCACATCGATCATCAACCCCCCCTCATGCAGAGAACAGCAGCCGTGCCATGACGAGCCCCAGCCATGCAGCAGCGACGCACGACACCACACTCAGCGCCATATTGCCAAGCGCCTGCAGCGAATGCCCATGCTCGAACAGCATCACCGTATCGAGCGAGAATGTCGAAAAGGTCGTGTACGAGCCCAGAAAACCGACCATCAGAATGCTGCGCCAATCGGCATGCAGCAGCGCAGACTCCGCAATCGCCACATAGACCACACCGATCAGGAACGAACCACTCACATTGATCGCCAGCGTAGCCAGCGGAAAATGCAGCGGATGCGCACCGGCCAGCCACAATCCGAGACCAAAGCGCGCGATGGCACCCGTCGCACCGCCCACGGCAACGAACAGCAGGTTGCGCAGCAGCTCGCTCACCGTCCGTCTCGTCGATCAGTGCCTGAGCGTGGGTAGCGTTGCAGCGGGCTCTGCGCATCGCGCTCGCGCTGCCAGGCAAGCTTGTCGGCAATCTGCTTCTCCAGACCGCGCATCACCGGGTGATAGTAACGGCGCCCGGCAAGTTCGGCAGGAAAGTAGTTCTCGCCAGCCGCGTAGCCGTCCGGTTCGTTGTGTGCGTAGCGATACTGCGCCCCGAACCCCAGCTCCTTCATCAACCGCGTCGGGGCATTGCGCAGATGCAGCGGCACCTCATGACTCGGTTGCTCGCGCGCATCGGCCCGCGCCGCAGCAAACGCACTGTAGGTCGCATTGCTCTTCGGTGCGCAGGCGAGATACACCAGCGCCTGTGCGATCGCCAACTCCCCCTCCGGGCTGCCGAGCCGCTCCTGCGTATCCCAGGCGGCAAGCGCCACCGTCAGCCCGCGCGGATCGGCATTGCCGATATCCTCCGTCGCCATGCGCACCGTGCGCCGTGCGATGTAGAGTGGATCACAGCCACCCTCGAGCATCCGCGCCAGCCAGTACAGCGCCGCATCCGGCGAGCCACCACGGACCGCCTTGTGCAGCGCCGAAATCTGCTCGTAGAAGATGTCCCCACCCTTGTCGAAGCGTCGTGGGTCACCGCCAAGCACCTCGCGCAGCAGCGCATCGTCGAGGGCACTTCCTGCCGCGAGATCCACGGCGATCTCGAGCAGGTTCAGTGCACGTCGCGCATCGCCATCGGCCGCAGCCGCGATACGCCGAAGCGCCACCTCGTCGACCCGCGGTGCATGCGCAAGCAGCGATTCGTCGCTCTGCAGCGCGTGCGCGAGCACTCGCACGATGGCATCCTCATCCATCGGGCGCAGCCGATAGACCCGCGCGCGCGACAGCAGGGCACTATTGAGCTCGAACGAGGGGTTCTCGGTCGTTGCACCGACCAGGATCACCGTACCGTCCTCGACGAAAGGCAGGAACGCATCCTGCTGGGCCTTGTTGAAGCGATGCACCTCATCGACGAACACGATGCTGCGCCGCCCGGCCTCGGCACGCTGCATGCGCGCCTCCTCGATTGCCGCACGAATCTCCTTCACCCCGGCAAGCACCGCCGACAGGGTCTGAAAGCGGGCGCCCGTAGCCTCTGCAAGCAGGCGCGCGAGCGATGTCTTGCCGACTCCGGGGGGGCCCCACAGGATCATCGAGTGAACGCTGCCCGAGCGAACCGCATTGCTGATCGGCTTGTCCGGCCCGAGAAGATGCTCCTGTCCGAACAGCTCCTCGAGGCGGCGCGGGCGCATGCGTGCTGCCAGCGGCACATACGGTTCGCTGCCCGTTTCACTCATCGTGCAGCTCGTCGACTCCGGGCGGCGTCACGAAACGGAAGTTCTGCGGATCGATCCTGGCGAGCGGCTTCACTGCAGAGAACTCCATTTCGGTGCGCTGCCCCAGACCATCGGCAATCGAGAGCCGGCGCAGCACACCGGCGGCAAAGCTCACATCCAGTCGCGAGAACATGGCGGACGAGTCACGGGCATGTAGCTCGAATGCCTCGTCGCCATCGTGTGCCGGTATGCTCTCGATGGCGAACTGTGCCTCCACCGCAGCGATTTCACCGCTCAGCAACAGCGAGGGAACCTGGTCCGCACGGCGGTCCAGCGGACGCACGACGACCTGCAGCAGGTCCGGGTCATACTGCCACACGGTGCTGCCATCACTGACCACCAGCTGTTCGAAAGGCTCACGGGTCTCCCAGCGGAAACGCCCCGGGTGCGCGAGCAGCACATGACCGCTGCTTTCCTGGACGAGCGTTCCGTCCTCGTCGAACAGGCGCTGGGTGAAATCCGCCTCGATGCTGCGCATTCCCTCGAGCAGGGCGGCAAGACGGGCACCCGCACCGGTATCGGCCAGCACGAGCGGGCACAGCAGCGCCAGCAGCGCGAGAACGGTCAATCGCAACACGGGAATACTCTGCAGCGGTTTTCAGTGAGCGGGAGGTGGAGCCAGAACTTCACGACTGCCGTTGCTGTTCATGGCACTCACCACTCCCGCAGCCTCCATCGCCTCGATCATGCGGGCAGCGCGATTGTAGCCGATGCGCAGCTTCCGCTGTACGGAAGAAATGGACGCCTTGCGGGTTTCGGTGACGAAACGCACGGCCTCATCGTAGAGCCCGTCGTTCTCCGGATCCTCGCTGGTTTCCCCGGGCAGCAGCGCCAGCGGCGAGCCGAGGCTCTCATCGAGAATGCCCTCGACGTAGTTCGGCTCCGAGTGGGCACGCAGTTCGGCAACCACACGGTGCACCTCGGCGTCGGAGACGAAGGCGCCGTGGACACGGGTCGGCATGGCGGTGCCTGGCGGCAGGTAGAGCATGTCCCCATGCCCGAGCAGCTGCTCTGCCCCGCCCTGGTCGAGGATGGTGCGCGAGTCGATCTTCGAGGAAACCTGAAACGCCATGCGCGTCGGGATGTTGGCCTTGATCAGCCCGGTGATCACGTCCACCGAAGGCCGCTGCGTTGCGAGAATGAGGTGGATGCCGGCGGCACGCGCCTTCTGTGCGATGCGCGCAATCAGCTCCTCCACCTTCTTGCCGACGATCATCATCATGTCGGCAAACTCATCGATGACCACCACGATCGCTGGCAGCGGCTCGAGCGTCGGCGGTGACGGCAACTGGTCCCCCTCGTCCACGAAGACCATCGGATCCGCAACCCAGAACGGGTCGTGGATCGCCTCTCCCGCATCGATCGCATCCTGGATCTTGCGGTTGAAGCCAGCGAGGTTGCGCACACCCATCGCCGCCATCAGGCGGTAGCGGCGCTCCATTTCGGCGACACACCAGCGCAACCCGTTGGCCGCATCCTTCATGTCGGTGATCACCGGGGTCAGCAGGTGCGGGATGCCTTCGTAGACCGACAGCTCCAGCATCTTCGGGTCGACCAGGATCAGCCGGACATCGCTTGGCGTCGACTTGTAGAGCAGGCTCAGCAGCATGACGTTGATGCCCACCGACTTGCCCGAACCCGTGGTCCCTGCGACCAGCAGATGGGGCATCCGCGCAAGATCGACCACCAGCGGTTCCCCGGCGATGTCGTAGCCCAGCGCCAGAGTGAGTGGCGAGCGCGAGGCCTCGTAGGCACGCGAGGCAAGCACATCACCGAGCAGCACGGTTTCGCGGTCCTCGTTCGGGATCTCGACACCGACGACCGATTTTCCCGGGATCACCTCGACCACGCGCACACTGATCACTGCCAGTGAGCGTGCCAGGTCCTTGACCAGGTTGCTGATGCGACTGACCTTGACGCCGGGTGCCGGCTGGATCTCGAAACGGGTGATCACCGGGCCAGGCAACACCGACACCACGACGGCCTCGATGCCGAAATCACGCAGCTTCAGCTCGAGCAGCCGCGACATCGCCTCCAGTGTTTCGGCTGAAAATCCCCGCTGTTTGCTGCGATCCGCCATATCGAGCAGTCCGAGCGGGGGCAAGCGGACTCCGGCCACGGTGAACAGGGTACCCTGGCGTTCACGCTGGGCCCGCTCGCCCCGAGAATCCTTCGACAGCGCCGGGAGGTGGATTTCCGGGGTGCCACGCGCACCCTGCAGCGATTCAACCGCACCCTGGGCCGCCTCCAGCATCGGTTCGCGACGTGTCCGACGACGCTTCGTCGCCGGCTCATCGAGCTCATCCACGGTCAACTCGCGAACGAGCGGTGTGCTCCCCGACCGTGCCGCATCGGTGTCCTCATCCTCGCTGCTGCCGTACCAGCGCGCCATCCCTGCTCCGATTCCTCCGCCACCACGGCGCGC